>JANNOT010000274.1:0-13275 GCA_031399375.1 Paraoceanicella sp. | reverse complement strand
AGCGGCGCAAGCACCTGTCCCGGGGTCCGGGCGGGCACCCGCGCCGTCGAGAACCCGGCGAGCCAGCGGTCCCAGTCCGTCCACCACGACCCCGGGGTCTCGACCGCCCCGGCGAGCCAGCCGGGCAGATCCTCGGGCGTCATGTCGGGATTGGTCCAGAACTGGTACTTGCCCGCAGCCGGCGGATTGACCACCCCCGCGATGTGGCCGGATCCTGCAAGGACAAACCGCACCTCCGCCCCGGTCATCGCCTTCGCGCCCCGGTAGACCGAGGCTGCAGGCGCGATGTGGTCCTCCTTCGCCGCCACGTGGTAGACGGGCACATGGATGTCGGCCAGCGTGACCCGCGACCCGGCCACCTTGAAATCCCCCGCGGCGAAGGCGTTGCGGCGGTAGAACGCGTCGAGATAGGCGCCGTGGACCTTGATCGCCATCCGCGTGGAATCGGAATTCCAGTACAAGAGATCGAAGGGGAACGGCTCCTTGCCCAGAAGGTAGTTCGAAACCATGTACCCCCAGACGAGGTCCGAGGCGCGCAGCATGTTGAATGCCTGTGCCATGCCCTCGGCAGGGAAATAGCCGCGATCCCCTTCGCCCTCCAGCGCGCCCAGGGTGCGTTCGTCCACCAGCACCTGCAATTCGCCCGCATCCTCGAAATCGAGCTGGGCGGTGAAGAAGGTGGCCGACCTGACCCGCCGGTCGCGAACCTTGCCGAAATAGGCGAGCATCGTCCCCGCCATCGTCCCCCCGATGCAGTAGGCCGCGAGGTTGAGCTGCGGCGCGCCCGTCTCCTCCAGCACCTTGTCGATGGCCACGCTGCCGCCGTTGAAGGTGTAGCTGTCCCAGGTCTCGTCGCGCTGGTGTTCGTCGGGGTTGACCCAGGACACCAGGAACACCGTGTGCCCCTGTTCGACCAGCCAGCGGACGAGCGACTTCTGCGGGTTCAGATCGAGGATGTAGAACTTGTTGATCCAGGGCGGAATGATCAGGAGCGGGATCTCGTGGACCGTCTCGGTCGCGGGGGCGTACTGGATCAGCTCGAAGAGCGGATTGCGAAAGACCACCTTGCCCGGTGTCAGCGCCATGTTGCGCCCGATGGCGAACGCGTCCATGTCCGTCTGCCGGATCAGGAGCTTGCCCTTGCCGCGCTCGAGGTCCTCGAGCATCATCGTCAGGCCGCGGACGAGGTTCTCGCCCTTCTCCTCCACCGTCGCGTGAAGCACCTCGGGGTTCAGGGCGAAGAAGTTCGACGGGCTCATCGCCTCGATGAAGTTGCGGGTGTAGAACTCCACCTTCTTCTTGTCGCGCTCATCCATGTCCTCGGCCGACCGGACCGTGTTCTGGATAATCCCCGCAGTCAGCAAGTAGGATTGCTTGAGATAATCGAAGAGCGCGTTCTGCGACCAGTCCTGGTGCTTGAAGCGCTTGTCGCCCGGGGCGGGGGCGATCATCGGGGCCTCGTCGGCCCCGAACGCCTTCAGGGTTGCGCGCCGCCAGAGCTCGGTCTGGCGCGACCAGAGGTCGAGCGTCGCCTCGGCCAGCCGCTCGGGGCGGCTCATCAGCGCCTGGGCAAGCTCGGCAAAGGCGGGGACGATGTTGAGCGGGTCGGCCTTCATCGCATGGCCGGTGTCGGCGGTCTGGCTGCCGACCATCCGCGCCCAGATCGCCTGGCTCTGCTCGGCGACCCGGGCCATGTTGGCCGCGAACTCCTGTGCCGCCCGCGCCTCGCGCGCCATGTCGTCGAGCGGCTCGGTCTCGCCCTGCATCGCCTCGGTCCTCCCCCCGCCGCCGGGGGCGATGGCACCTGCCCCCCGGTCGGGTCACCACACTGCCCGTCGCCCCGGCCCTGCACCGCGCTGCTTGCCCGCGGGACGGGCACTTCGTAAAGAAGGGCTCTGGCGACTATGGCATGGGGCTGGCGCCAATCAAAGCCGCCTGGCGGAAGGGATCGCGGGATGGGGCTGCGCCACTGGCTGGCACTGGGGGCGATCGCGGTGGCGGGCGGGTGCAGCCTGGGCGAGGGGCTGGGCCCCGATCTGAGCGCCTACGACCTGCGCCCGGCACCGACGGCCCCGGCGGCCTGGCCGCGGCTGGTGGACGTGCCCACCCCGCCCCCGCCCGGCACGTTCTCGCCCGAGATCCCCGACCCCGCCACGGGTGCTGCCACCCAGGCGCGCCTTGCCGCCGATGCCGCCCGGCTCGGTGCCGCCGCCGCGACCCTGTCCGCCCCGGTGCTGAGCGAGGCGGACCGCGCCCGCCTCCGCCGCGGTGTCACGGGTGGATAGCTGGCCGGATCGCCACCCCCCGGCATCGCCGCGATCCTCCCCCATGTCCGCCCGTGACAGTTGCCATGGAGACCGGACGCCCGAACACGCGCCCCCTGTTCCTCGCGGCCAGAGGTCCCTATAAGCCGGGTCGAAACCGCCGCCCCGAGGCCGCCGATGACCGAGGAATTCTACCGCATCAAGCGGCTTCCGCCCTACGTGTTCGCCGAGGTGAACCGGCTGAAGGCGGAATATCGTGCCCAGGGCGCGGACATCATCGATTTCGGGATGGGCAATCCCGACATGGACACGCCGCCCCATATCGTTGCGAAGCTGATCGAGACGGTCCAGAAGCCACGCACCCACCGCTATTCCGCGTCCCGCGGCATCCTGGGCCTGCGGCGGGCGCAGGCGGGGTACTACGCCCGACGCTTCGGCGTGACGCTTGATCCGGAGACCGAGGTGATCGCGACGCTGGGGTCCAAGGAGGGGCTCGCCAACCTCGCCATGGCGATCACCGGCCCGGGCGACGTGATGCTGGTGCCGAACCCCAGCTACCCGATCCACCCCTATGGCTTCATGATCGCGGGGGGCACCCTGCGCCACGTGCCCGCGCTACACGACGGGCGGTTCGACCCCGACGCCTACCTTTCCGCCCTCGACCGGGCGGTGCGCCATTCGGTGCCCGCACCCGTGGCGATGGTCGTGAGCTTTCCGTCGAACCCGACCGCGCAGATCACCGACCTGAGCTTTTACCGCGATCTCATCGCCTTCGCGAAGAAGCACCACCTCTGGGTGCTTTCGGATCTCGCCTATGCCGAAATCTATTTCGACGGCCCCCCGCCCCCCTCCATCCTCCAGGTCGAGGGGGCACGTGACGTGGCGGTCGAATTCACCTCGCTGTCCAAGACCTATGCCATGCCCGGCTGGCGCATGGGCTTTGCCGTGGGCAACCGGCGGCTGGTCGCGGCACTGGCGCGGATCAAGAGCTACCTCGACTACGGCGCCTTCACGCCGGTCCAGGTCGCCGCGGCCGCGGCCCTGAACGGGCCCGATGACTGCATCGCGGAAATCCGGGGGATCTACCGGTCCCGCCGCGACGTGCTGGTGAAGGCGATGGCGACCGCGGGCTGGGACATCCCGCCCCCACCCGCGACCATGTTCGCCTGGGCCCCGGTGCCCGCGCCGTTCGCGGCGCTGGGGTCCATGGAATTTTCCAAGATCCTGCTGCGCGAGGCCGCGGTCGCCGTCGCCCCCGGCGTGGGCTTCGGCGAATATGGCGAGGGCTACGTGCGCCTCGGCCTCGTCGAGAACGAGCACCGCATCCGCCAGGCCGCCCGCGGCGTGCGCCGGGTGATCCAGACCGCGGACGAGATCCTCGCCCGCTATTCCCAGTTGGAGGGAACCACGTGACAGCCGACGCACCGGGCGAGATCTGGGACTGGGCCGCGCAGAAGCGCGACACCGATTTCACCTACAAGGAGCTGATGAAGGAAAGCGGGCTGGAGCCCGGGACCCTCATCACCCTCGACCTCCAGTTCTTGCCGTCCGAGACCGATTTCGACGAGGACGCGCTGGTCAAGGCGCTGGAAAGCTTCGGCTACGAGGTCTCGGTCTATGCCGAGGAGGAGGACGCCGACGAGGGGCTCTTCACCGTCGAGGCGTCGGTCGCGGGCGTCCCCTTCACTGTCGATGACATCTGGAAGCACGAGGAGCGCACCACCAAGATCGCGCTCGCCCGCGGCTACGCCCCCGATGGCTGGGGCTTCTGGGATCCCAACGAGGCGGGCGACGAGGAAACCGACGCTACCGATGACTGACCCCCTGCGCCTCGGCATCGCGGGTCTGGGCACCGTCGGCGGCGGGGTCATGCGGCTGATCGCAGCCCATGGCCCCCTGCTCGCCGCCCGCGCGGGGCGGCCGGTCGCCATAACGGCCGTGTCGGCCCGCACCCGGCGCGACGGCATCGTCGCGGCGTGGGAGGATGACCCCACAGCCCTCGCCCGCCGTGCGGATGTCGATGTGCTGGTCGAGGTGATCGGTGGCACCGACGGCCCGGCGCGCCTGGCGGTGGAGGCCGCGATCGCCGCAGGCAAGCACGTTGTGACGGCGAACAAGGCGATGCTCGCGCTGCATGGCCACGCGCTCGCCCAGGCGGCCGAGGCCGCAGGCGTCGCCCTTAGGTTCGAGGCCGCGGTGGCGGGCGGGATCCCGGTCATCAAGGCGCTTGGCGACGGGCTCGCCGCCAACCGCATCACCCGCGTGATGGGCGTGATGAACGGCACCTGCAACTACATCCTGACCGAGATGGCGCGGACGGGCCGCGACTATGCCGACGTGCTGGCCGAGGCGCAGGCGAAGGGCTATGCCGAGGCCGACCCCGAAACCGATGTGGGCGGGATCGACGCGGCGCACAAGCTGGCACTGCTCGCCGCGCTCGCCTTCGGCACCCGGGTCGATTTCGGCGGCGTCGTGATCGAGGGGATCGGCCGGATCACCCTGGCCGATATCCGCCGCGCCGCGGACATGGGCTATGCGATCAAGCTGCTCGGCGTCGCCCGGCTGACCGGGGCGGGGCTGGAGCAGCGCATGCAGCCCTGCCTCGTGCCCGTCACGACCGCGCTCGGCCAGCTCGACGGCGTGACCAACGCCGTGGTGATTGAGGGCGACGTCGTCGGGCAGATCACGCTCGAGGGTCCGGGCGCAGGCGCGGGCCCCACCGCCTCGGCCGTGGTCGCCGACATCCTCGACATCGCCCGGGGCGGACGCCTGCCCGCGTTCGGCCTGCCCGCGGCCACGCTCGCCACCCCGCCACGGGCGACGGACGGGGGGGCGGCGGCCCATTACCTGCGCCTGACGTTGCGCGACGCGCCGGGGGCCCTGGCCCAGGTCGCGGCCGTGCTCGGCACCCATGCCGTCTCCATCGACAGGATGCGCCAGTACGGCCATGCGGAACCTGCCGCCCCCGTGGTCATCGTGACCCACCCCGCCCCCGCCCACGCGCTCGCCGCCGCACTCGCCGGGATCGCGGCCCTGCCGGTCTCGCTCGCCCCCCCTGTGGCCCTGCGGATCGAGGCGACGGCGCCGCTCGCGTGAGCGCTGCGTGAATGCGCGGCGCGCCCGCTGCGGCGCGCCCTGCGGACCCGCGCGACCCGCACGCCTGTAAGCACCTGAAATTTCGTCACGTTTCCGTGTGATGCGCCATAACCTGTAGCGCTTTGGATCACCAGCCATGCCGCCCCAGCAGCCGGAAAATATTTGGGCTTTGCCCGGCACTGTGTTAACGATTTTTCAGACAAACGAGACGCCGGGTCAGCCATGAGGACTTGGTGCTGTCACCTATTCGCGTTGAACATAGTCATGAAATACTCAACCCCAAGAGGATAAGATGACCACACCGGCCATGCACGGACATGCCGTGCGAGAGATGACCCGCACCTCGCTGCAGGCGTTGGCGGGCAGCGGCGACCCCGGCAAGTTCGGCCGGATGTTCCCCGAGCTCGACCCGCTGATCGTGGGCGATGATGCGCTCTTCGAGCTTGCCTCGGCGATGAGGGACGAGGCTGATGCGGCGGGCGACCATCCGACCCTGCCCGCGGGCTACACCTATCTGGGGCAGTTCATCGACCACGACATCACGCTCGACACCACGCCGCTCAGCCAGCAGCTGGCCGATCCGCTCGCCACCACGAATTTCCGCACCCCCTCGCTCGATCTGGACTCGGTCTATGGCGAGGGGCCGGACATCCACCCCTATCTCTACGACCGCGACGGCGCGACCTTCGCCACGGCGCCCAAGCTGCTGATCGGCAACGCCGCGGCGTCGCGTGATCAGGCCGGGGCGGACATCCCGGCCCTGCCCAACGACCTGCCGCGCACCTCGGTCGGGCGGGCGCTGCTGGGCGACGAGCGCAACGACGAGAACCTGCTGATCGCGCAGCTCCACCTCGCGTTCCTGAAGTTTCACAATGTCGTGGTGGACCAGCTCCGCAGCGATCGCCCGGCACTGACCGGCGATGCACTGTTCAAGGAGGCGCGCCGCATCGTGACCTGGCATTACCAGTGGATCGTGCTCTTCGATTTCGTCGAGCGGCTGACCGAACCCGGCCTGGTGCGCAAGATCAAGAATGACGGGCGGCGCTTCTACCGGTTCCGCAGCCGCCCCTACATGCCGGCGGAGTTCGCGGCCGCGGCCTACCGGCTCGGCCATTCGATGGTGCGGGAATCCTACAGCCACAACCGGGTGTTCCGCGCCGGGGGCATCGCGCCCGGGACCCTCGGGCTCTTGTTCAACTTCACCGGAAAATCGGGGAACATCGTCGGGCGCCTCGCCCCCGATCCGGTGACCAACCCGACCGGGCCGATCCCGGCGCTGCCGTCCAACTGGGTGATCGACTGGCGGCGGTTCTTCGACCTGGGCACGCCGGCCGGAACGCCGGACTTCACGCTCAATCTCGCGCGGCGCCTCGATCCGCATATCGTCCCGGCGCTGCACACCCTGCCCGGCTTCCCCGCGACCCTGCCGCCGCTGACCCTGCGCAACGCCGTCCTGCCGTTCCGCAACCTGCGCCGCGGGGTTCAGGTGGGCCTGCCGTCGGGGCAGGACGTGGCCCGCGCGATGGGGTTCCGCCCGATCGAGCCCGCCGACATCGCCTCGGGCACCGACGGGGCGGCGGCGGCCCGGCACGGTCTGCACCAGCGCACCCCGCTCTGGTACTACATCCTCAAGGAGGCGGAGGTGCTGCATCAGGGGCTGCGGCTCGGCCCGGTCGGCTCCACGATCATCGCCGAGACGTTCCTCGGCATGGTCCACGGCGATCACGACTCGTTCCTGTGGCGCAAGTCGAACTGGGTGCCCGAGCTTGCGGGCGCGGAGCCTGGCCATTTCACCATGGCCGACATGCTGCGGCTGGTCGGGGACATCAACCCGATCGGGTGACACGGCGGCCGCGGCGCACACGGTCAAGAGACTTGCAGAAAACCGGCCGATACGGGAAGAGACGGGCGCGTGCGGGCGCGCCCGCCGACCACCGAGCCAGGGGACCTGCGATGACCGAAGACACCGCCGTTTTTGCCGACCGGATGCTGTCGCTCGGCCTCGCCCGGGTGTCGGAGGCGGCAGCGATCGCCGCCGCCAAGCTGATCGGGCGCGGCGACGAGAAGGCGGCCGACCAGGCGGCGGTGGACGCGATGCGCACCCAGCTCAACCTGCTCGACATTAAGGGCGTGGTCGTGATCGGCGAGGGCGAGCGGGACGAGGCCCCCATGCTCTACATCGGCGAAGAGGTGGGGACCGGCAACGGCCCCGGCGTGGACATCGCGCTCGACCCGCTGGAGGGGACGACGCTCACCGCCAAGGACATGCCCAACGCGCTCGCCGTCATTGCGCTCGGGCCGCGCAACTCGATGCTCCACGCGCCCGATGTCTACATGGACAAGCTTGCCATCGGGCCGGGCTACCCCGACGGGGTCGTCCATCTCGACATGACCCCCACCGAACGGATCGCGGCCCTTGCGCGGGCCAAGGGCGTCGGGCCGGAGGGGGTGATGGTCTGCGTGCTCGAACGCCCCCGCCATGCCGACCTGGTCGAGGAGATCCGTGCGACCGGCGCGCGCATCCGCCTGATCACCGATGGCGACGTGGCGGGCGTGATCCACTGCGCCGAGGCGGTCAAGACCGGGATCGACATGTACATGGGCTCGGGTGGCGCGCCCGAAGGGGTCCTGGCGGCCGCGGCACTCAAATGCATGGGCGGGCAGATGCAGGGGCGCCTCCTGTTTCGCAACGACGACGAGCGCGCCCGGGCGAAAAAGGCCGGGATCACCGATTACGACCGCATCTACAGCCGCGACGAGATGGTGACCCGCGACGTAATCTTTGCCGCGACCGGGGTCACCAACGGGTCCATCGTCTCGGGCGCCCGGCGCGACGGGGATTATCTCGAGACCGAGACGATCCTGATGCGCTCCAAGACCGGATCGGTCCGTCGCCTGTTCTACCGCCAGCGCAACGTCTGATCGGGATGGACGGCGCGGGGCCCGCCGGCGCTTTCCTCGGGGTCGAACGCTCGGCCACGGGGCGGGTCTGGCGCGGACCGGATGCCGACCAGGACCGGCGCGCGATGGCGCTGATGCAGGCGGGTGGCCTGCCCGACGCCGTGGCCCGGGTGCTGGCCGCCCGCTCCGTGGCGCCGCTGGACGCCGCGCGCTTTCTCGCCCCCACGCTGCGCGACCTCCTGCCCGACCCGGCATCCCTGCGCGACATGGACCGGGCGGTCGCGGCCCTGCTGCGCGCGCTGATGAACGGGGGGCGGATCGCGGTTTTCGGCGATTACGACGTGGACGGCGCGGCGTCGGCCGCGCTTCTGCACCGTTGGCTGACCGCCATCGGGCATCCGCCCACACTCTACATCCCCGACCGGATCGACGAGGGCTATGGCCCGAACATCCCCGCCATGGCCGCGCTCGGCGCCGCCCATGCGCTGATCCTCTGCGTCGATTGCGGCACCCTGTCGCCCGATCCCATTGCCGCTGCGGCCGATGCGGGGGCGGAGGTGGTGGTGCTGGACCACCACCTGGGCGGCGAGGTCCTGCCTCCCCGGGCCGCCGCCGTGGTCAACCCCAACCGGCGCGACGAGGATGGCGGGCTCTCCCATCTCTGCGCCGCGGGGGTGGTGTTCCTGTTTCTCGTGGCGGCAAACCGCGCGCTGCGGGCGCGGGGGGCGGAGGTGCCGGATCTCCTCTCCCTTCTCGACCTCGTGGCGCTCGCGACCGTGGCGGACGTGGCCCCCCTGACAGGGCTCAACCGCGCCTTCGTGCGCCAGGGGCTCGCGGTGATGGGCGCGCGTGGGAACCCCGGGCTCGCGGCGCTCGCGGACGTTGCGGGTCTGGGCGAGGCGCCGCGGGCCAGCCATCTCGGCTTTGCCCTGGGGCCGCGGATCAACGCAGGGGGCCGGGTGGGGGAGGCGGATCTGGGCGTGCGCCTCCTGACCGAACCGGCACCCGAGGTGGCGCGGGCGCTTGCCGCCACCCTCGACCGGCTGAACCGCACCCGCCAGGCGATCGAGGGGGCGGTGACCGAGGCGGCGCTCGCCATGGCCGAGGACGCGGGCAGCCTCGTTTGGGCCGCGGGCGATGGCTGGCACGCCGGCGTGATCGGCATCGTCGCCGCGAGGCTCAAGGAGGCCGAGGGGCGCCCCGCGCTCGTCTTCGGGTTCGAGGGCGAGGCGGGCAAGGGCTCGGGCCGCTCAGTCGCGGGCGTCGATCTGGGCCGGGCCGTCGCGCGCCTGGCCGAGGAGGGACTGATCGAGCGCGGCGGGGGCCACCCGATGGCCGCGGGGCTCAGCCTGACACGCGCGCAGCTCGCCCCCGCCATGGCGCGCCTCGCCACGCTGCTGGCGCGCGGGGCGGGGGGCGACGGCCCCGATGCGCTGCGCATCGACGGCGCGCTCGGGGCGGGCGCGGTCGATCTCACGCTCCACCGACTGATCGAGGCGGCGGGGCCGTTCGGCGCGGGCGCCCCCGCCCCGCGCTTTGCCCTGCCGCGGATGCGCCTGCGCCACCTGCGCGCCGCGGGGACCGCGCATCTCCAGCTTTCGGCCGAGGACGGGTCGGGCGCGCGCCTCGATGCCATTGCCTTTCGCGCCGCCCTGGGACCGCTCGGCGCCTTCCTGGCCGCCCGTCTGGGGCAGGTCATCCACCTCGCCGGGCGGCTGGAGCGCGAGACCTGGCAGGGCCGCGCACGGGTCAAGCTGCACCTCGACGACGCCGCCGACCCCGTCTGAACCCGCGCCAAAATCCGCTTGCGCGGGGGGGGCGAATTCCCTAAGTACGGCCTCACAGCCGACGGGCGCCCATCGTCTAGCGGTCCAGGACACCGCCCTTTCACGGCGGTAACACGGGTTCGAGTCCCGTTGGGCGTACCATGGGCTACCTGCCTGCGACTACCCTGCACTCTGCCATCTGGTCCGCGCGCCCATCGTCTAGAGGCCTAGGACACCGCCCTCTCACGGCGGCAACACGGGTTCGAATCCCGTTGGGCGTACCAGAGCCGCCCCCCGCGACGGGGGGCAGCCGTGTCGATACCAGGATCAGGCTGCCCTGTCCGCGACCAGTCCCTCGGCCACCATCGCCTCGCGCACCTTGGGTCGCGCGGCGATCCGGGCCAGGTAGGCACGGATGCTGGGATAGGGCGCAAGATCGATGCCGACCATCCCGCTCCAGTTCAGCACGACGAAGGTGTAGGCATCCGCGGCGCTGAACCGCTCGGCCACCAGGTAGCTCTTGCCCGTCAGGACAGCGTCGAGCGCGGCAAGCTTGCCCGCCATGATCCCGCGCACCATCCCCGCCATCTCGGGGGCGAGCGTGGGGATGAAAAGCCAGGGGCTGACCCCGCGGTGCAGGTCGCTGGCGATGTAGGCGATCCATTTCTGGACCTCAGCCCGCTCCGGCGTGCCGGCCACGGGCATCAGCCCCGCACCGGGCGCACGGTCGCCGAGCCACTGGATCAGGAACGCGACCTCGGTATGGACCGCGCCGTCCTCGAGCATGATCGCCGGGACATAGCCGCGCGGGTTGACGGCGGCATAATCCTCGCCCGTGCTCGTCGACTTGTCGCCCAGGATCTCGACCTTCACGAGCTCGGGGGTCATCCCGCTTTCGCGGGCAACGATATGGGGCGCGAGCGAACACGCGCCGGGAAAATAGTAGAGCTTCATAGGTCCCTCCCCCTGGGGTTGCTGCTGCGGCCAGAGACCACGCGCCACGGACATGGCGGTGTGCCTTGCGTCACATCGGCGTTGCGCCACCCTCACGTCACATGGGCGCGGACCCGGTATTCGGGCCGGTCCCAGAGCCGGTCGGCCAGGATCCGCGCCAGCACCTTCGCCGCACGCACCGCGTCGGCCTCGGTGTTGTAGAGCGGGGCGAACCCGAAGCGGATCAGGTCGGGGGCGCGGAAATCGCCGATCACGCCCTCGGCGATCAGGGCCTGCATGATGGGGTACCCCTCGGTGGCGCGGAACGACACCTGGCTGCCGCGCCGCGCACCCTCGCGCGGGGTGGCGAGGGTCAGGTCCGGGCAGCGGGCCTCGACCTCGGCGATGAAGCGATCGGTCAGCGCAATCGAGCGGGCACGCAGCGCCTCCATGTCGATCCCGTCGAAGGCGTCGAGCGCCGCATCGAGCGCCGCCATCCCGATCACCGGCGGCGTGCCGACCCGCATCCGCTCCACCCCCTGCGCCGGGCGGTAGTCGAGATCGAAGGCGAAGGGCGCGGCATGGCCGAGCCAGCCCGAGAGCACCGGGCGGATCGCCTCGGCATGGCGCGGGGCCACGTAGACGAAGGCCGGGGCGCCCGGGCCGCCATTGAGGTACTTGTACGTGCAGCCCGCCGCGAAATCCGCCCCCGTCCCGTCGAGGTCGATGGGGAGCGCCCCGGCCGAATGGGCGAGGTCCCAGAGCGTCAGCGCACCCGCGGCCTGGGCCCGGGTGGTCAGGTCGCCCATGTCGTGGAGCCGTCCGGTGCGGTAGTCCACCTCGGTCAGCATCATCACCGCGACCCTGTCGTCGATGGCCCCCGCCACCTCCTCCGGCCGCACGAGGCGCAGGCTGTGGCCCTGCCCCAGCGCGTCCACCAGCCCCTGGGCCATGTAGAGGTCGGTCGGGAAGTTGCCGGTGTCCGACAGGATCACCCTGCGGTCGGGCCGGAGCTGGAGCGCTGCGGCAAGGCATTGCCACACCCGGATCGACAGCGTGTCCCCGACCGTCACGGTCCCCGGGGCGGCCCCGACCAGGCGCCCGAGCCGGTCCCCGAGCCGCCCGGGCTGGGCCATCCAGCCCGCCGCGGTCCAGCCCCGGATCAGCATCCCGCCCCATTGGGCCGTCACGCAGTCCGCGACCCGCGCCGCCGCCGCCCGCGGCAGGGGGCCGAGCGAGTTGCCGTCGAGATAGGTGAGCCCCTCGGGCAGGTGGAAGAGATGCGGGCGGTGGACGGGGTCGGCGACGGACGGCGTCATGCGGCGGTCTCCCTCGATGCAGCCCCCGGCGCGCTCCCGGGCACGCCGCCGGTCACGCCCCCCGGTGCTTCTCCAGGTGCGCCTCCCGTCGTCCCCCTGCGTGCCAAAACCCCGGCATAGACCGCAAGCGTCGCGGCCTGCATCGCCCGGGTCGAATAATCCGCGACGATCCGCGCCCGGCCCGCCGCGCCCATGGCGGCCCGCGTCGCGCCAGGCAGGGCGAGCGCTGTATCGAGCGCCTCGGCCAACGCCCCGGCATCGCGCGGGGGCACGAGCCAGCCGGTCTCGCCCGGCACCACCGTCTCCCTGGCGCCGCCATGGTCCGCGGCGATGACCGTGCGCGCCATGGCCTGGGCCTCGATCACCGTGCGCCCGAACGCCTCGGGGCGAAGCGAGGGGCAGACCACCAGGGCGGCGAGCCGGTACGCGGCGGGCATGTCGAGGCAGGGGCCCACCAGGCTGACATCCGCCCCCAGACCGCGGCGCTCAGCCAGCCGTTCGAGCTCCTGGGCGTAGGGTGTGTCGCGCTCGCCGCCGACGAACACGAGCCGTGCGGGAAACGCACCCCGGCGCGCCCGCACCTTCGCCGCAGCCTCGATCAGAAGCGCCTGGCCCTTCCACCGCGTCAGGCGACCGGGCAGGACCACGAGCGGACGGGGATCGTCCGCGATCCCCCATGCGGTGGCGAGCGCCACGGTACGTGCCGCGTTCACCGCGCTTTCGTCGAACAGATCCACGTCCGCCCCCCGCGGGATGGTCACGATCCGTGACGCGGGCACCCGGTGCCGCCGCGCCACCTCGCCCGCGATGAACGCGGATATGGCGATGACCGGGTCCCCCCGGGCCATCACGCTGTTGTAGAGCCGCTTCAGCGGCAGCCCCTCGGAATAGCTGCCGTGATAGGTGGTCACGAACGGCGTCCCGGTGGTTCGGGCCGCAATCCAGCCAGCCCAGGCCGGGGCGCGGCTGCGGGCGTGGACGATCTCTACCCCCTCG
>JANNOT010000372.1:0-2714 GCA_031399375.1 Paraoceanicella sp. | reverse complement strand
GCCCGGCTCGGTCAAGCCGCACACGAAGTTCGAGGCCGAAGCCTATATCCTGACGAAGGAAGAGGGCGGGCGCCACACCCCGTTCTTCACCAATTACCGGCCCCAGTTCTACTTCCGCACCACGGACGTGACCGGGACCGTCCAGCTTCCCGACGGCACCGAAATGGTCATGCCGGGCGACAACCTGAAGTTCACCGTCGAACTCATCGCCCCCATCGCCATGGAAGAAAAGCTCCGCTTCGCCATCCGCGAGGGCGGCCGCACCGTCGGCGCAGGGGTCGTCAGCAAAATCCTCGTGTGAGGGTTCACGCGACGCGGCCATCGCGGCCCCGGGGGTTTCCCGGGGCCGTTCGCGTTTTCGGCGCGCCATTGCGGGAACCGGCGGCCGATCCGTGCTACGGTCCGCCCAATCGCTGGTGGGGAAGGAATCGGACCATGTCGCTCGAAGGATTGTTGCAGGGGCTTCTTACCCGGGGCTCCGGCCTCCTGAACCAGGGCGAGGATCTGGCCGCGCGCCAGCTCGGCATTGGGTCCGACCCCGCCAGCCGCAACACACTGCGCCAGGGTGCCCTGGCGGGTGGGGCCGCGACGGCGGTACTGGGGATGCTGCTCGGCACGGGGACGGGCCGCTCGATGGCAGGGACCGGCGCGATGTTGGGCGGGATCGGGCTGCTCGGCAAACTCGCCTATGACGCGTACCGCAAGCACGCGGGCGGCGCGGGCGCAGAGCCACCGGGCATCGATGCCGGGCCGATCGACGCGCTGCCCCCCGCCCAGACCGAACGGCGTGCCGACGCGATCCTGAAGGCCATGGTTGCGGCAGCCCGGGCGGATGGCGAGATCGACGCTACCGAACGCACGGCGCTGGAAGGCCAGCTCGGCATCCTCGACCCCGAGGCGCGCGCGCTGGTGATGAAGACCTTCGACACGCCGCTCGACGCGGTCGATGTCGCGGGTCTGGCCGAGAACGAGCAGGCGGGCCGCGAGATGTATGCCGCCTCGGTCATGGTGTGCAAGGCAGACAGCCCGGCCGAGCGCGTCTATCTCGACCGGCTCGCAGGCGCCTTGCGGCTTCGGGCGGACATCGCTCAGCAGATCGAGGCCGATGTCAGGGCTGCGTGACGCCGACGATGTTTCACATGGTCACGCCGTTGTACTGCCGAGGTGACAAGATGTGACTTCTGCGGCGGCGCGTCGCAGGCTAGCGTCGCGTCATGTCACGGGAGGACAGGACATGCGCTTTCTCGCCCTGCTGGGGATACCGCTCGCGGCGCCAGCGCTCGCGGCCGAACCCCAGAGGATCCAGGTCACCGGCGAGGCGATCGACACCTGGTGCTATTTTTCCGGCGTGATGGGCGGGGCGGATGCCGTGGTGGGGACTGCCCACCACACCTGCGCGCTCTGGTGTGCAGCGGGTGGCATCCCCGTGGGTCTGCTGGCCGAGGACGGCACGGTCTACATGGTGCTCAGGATCGGCGCGGACGACCATGCGAACGGGGGCGACACGCTGCTGACGGTCGCGAGCCATACGCTGACGGCCGACGGGATCCTGCATGTGCGCGACGGGATCAACTATCTTCTGGTCGACGAGGTGGTCGAAGATGCCGGGGTCACCCGGCTCAGCCATCTCGACTATGACTTCGTGCCGCCCTTCGCGGCGCCCCAGAAGGTGGAGTGAGCGCGATGCGCATGATGCTGATGATCTGCGCAGCACTATTGGCGACCCCCGCCACGGCCCAGCAGTTCGCCGAGGGGTCCGAGGCCGCCGAATGGGGTCTGCTGGGCGAGGAGAAGGCCCGGTTCGAGGCGGATGTCGTCGATCTGCTGTGCCGGGTCGCCGGGGATTGCCCGGCCGATTGCGGGGCGGGGCGCCGGCAGCTCGGCCTGCTGCGGGTGGCCGACGGCGTGCTTGTGCTGCCGCTGAAGAACGGGCAGCCGCTCTTCAGCGGTGCCGCGACCGACCTTGCGCCCTATTGCGGCCAGCGTGTCACCGTGGACGGGCTGTTGATCGGCGATCCCGACCAGACGCCCGTGAAGTACTACATGGTGCAGGCCGTGCGGCCCGCGGGGTCCGATGGCTGGGCCAAGACCGAGCGGTTCACCGAGGTCTGGGCCGAGCGCAACCCCGATCGCGCCGACAAGTCGGGCGAGTGGTATCGCCACGACCCCCGGGTCGAGGGCCAGATTGCGGCGCAGGGCTATCTCGGGCGCGGCACGGCGGAGGAGGCGGAGTATCTCAAGGGGCTCGTCGGGGAATGAGGGCGCTGAGGGCAATCCTGGCGGTCCTGGCGCTTGCCACGCCTGCGACCGGGCATGAGGCGGCGCACCCTGCGATCCCCGGGGCCGCCTCGGCCGCGGCCGGCCCGCTGCCGTTCGCGATCGGGGGCGACTTCACGCTGACCGATCAGACGGGGTCGCCGCGCGGCGCCGCCGACCCCACGGGTCGCCACCAACTCGTCTTTTTCGGCTACGCGTCCTGCAAGGCGATCTGTTCGGTCGCCCTGCCGCTCATCGGCGCGGTGGTCGATGACGCGGCCGCCGAGGGGATTGCGCTGTCGCCCGTCATGATCACGGTCGATCCTGCGCGCGACACCCCCGCGGCTCGCGGACCGCGCAGTGCGACGCGGCATCAAGCGCTTTGTCTACGCTTCGTCCGGCAGCGTCTACGGCGTGAAGGACGAGCTGCAGGTCACCGAGGACCTCGAGCTCACGCC
>JANNOT010000236.1:0-9902 GCA_031399375.1 Paraoceanicella sp. | reverse complement strand
CTGACCGCGAAGGGCGAGGGGCTGGTCACCCAATTCCGGCGGCTTCGCGGCCCCGGGCGCGGCTCCCGCCGTCGGCGATGCGATCCGGGCGGCGGCGGCGGGCTGCGGGCCGCCGTGCGCGAGGTCTCGGTCCCGCTGCATCCGTTCGCCATCGCGATCTGGCGGCCGAGGGCTGCCTTGCGACGACGTTCGAGGGCATCGGGTTCGACGGGGGATCAAAAGATGCCGAGCAGTGCCGCCACGAACCGGGCCCCCACGACCACGAGAAAGAGGCCGAAGAGCAGTTCAAGCCGCCGTTTGGGCAGGGAATGGGCGAGGTTCACCCCGACCTGTGCCGTCAGCAGCGCAGTCGGCACCACGGTCGCGACGCCGAGCAGCGACACGAACCCGAGCGCGTCGGCGGGAAGCCCTGCGCGGCCCCAGCCCGCCCACACATAGCCCAGCGCCCCCGGGATCGAGATCAGCACCCCCACCCCGGCCGAGGTCGCGATCGCCTGGTGGATCGGGCGGTTGTGCAGCGTGAGGAGGAGGTTGGAGAGCGCCCCCCCGCCGATCCCCATCAGGGTCGAGAGGATGCCGATGAAAAGCCCGTAGACCCGCAGGACCGGGCCCGTGGGCATCGCCTGCGCGATCCGCCAGCCCCCCTGCCCGCGCAGGAGCACGACGGCGTTGGTCCCCGCCACCGCGACGAAGACGATCTGGAACACCCAGGGCTCGGCAAACCGCGCGGCGACAGAGCCGATGAGCACGCCGAGCACGATCGGCACCGCCCAGACGCGGAGCAGCGCCGTGTCCATCACCCCCTTGCGGTAATGCCCGCGGGCGGATCGCAGCGAGGTCGGCACGATGATCGCAAGCGAGGTCCCGACCGCCAGCGGGGTGCGCACGTCGTCGGGCACGCCGAGAAGGCCGAACACCTCGAAGAGGATCGGGACCGTGATCGCCCCGCCCCCCACGCCGAAGAGCCCCGCAAGCACCCCCGTGACTGCCCCCGCGGCGGCGAGCGCCGCGGCAAGGGCGATCAGGCCGCCCAGGTCGATCCCGTTCATGGCGCCCTGCGGTCCGCGCGCCGCGGGGCGGACAGGGGGGGGGCGGGTCTGGGGCTGGCCACGGGGGGTCCTCTCGGGGGGCTGGTCGCGCCCACACCGCTTAGACCGGGGCCCGCGCCGCGTCCAGACCGGGCGGGTGTCAGTTCCCGAAGCGGTCGGCGAGCGACTGAAGCGCCGCGGCGAACACGTTCGTGCCGATATGGGTCACCAGCTCGGGTTCGCGCGCGGGATCCGCGTCGAACTCCGCCGTCCAAACGGCGAAGGTCTCGTCTGTCGCGGTGACGGGAGAGAGCGCAAGGGTGGCGACGTAATTCTCCACCCCCATGGGGCTTTCGAGGATGGCGTAGGTGAACCGCAGGTCGAGGTCCGAGAGGGCAAGCAGCCGCTCGCGGATCAGCCCCCCGTCCTTGAGTTGGAAATTGCGCACGCAGCCGACCTGGTCCGGGGGAAGGCCGCCCTCGATCCGGCTTTCGGCCACGAAGGGGGTCCAGCGCGGCAGGGCGTTGAAATCGCGCACCATGTCCCAGACCTGGGGCGCGGGGGCGGGGATCACGGCGGAGCGGTAGACCTTGGCCATGGCGTATGGGGTCCTCGGTTTGGGGGGGATCAGGGCGGTCCGGGTGCGTCAAACCCGATGGACTTGAAGCGGCGCGTCTGCTCGGTCAGGGCGCGCTCGGTGGGCAGGCGCTCCATCGAGGACGCGCCGTAGAACCCGTGGCAGGTCCGGGCCGTGCGCAGGACATGGGCCGCATCCTCCGGTTCGGCGACCGGGCCGCCATGGACGAGGATGATGATGTCGGGGTTCACCCGCAGCGCCGCCTCGGCCCAGGCATCGACCAGGGCGGGGCAGTCGGCCAGCGCCAGCGCCGTGCCGGCCCCGATCGCCCCCCCGGTGGTCAGGCCCAGGTGGCAGACGACCATGTCGGCCCCCCGCCCGCGCCATCTCTGCCGCCTCGTCGGCGCTGAACACGTATGGGGTCGTCAGCAGGTCCTTGTCGCGCGCAAGGCGGATCAGGTCCACCTCGCGCCCGTAGGACATCCCCGTCGCCTCGAGATTGGCGCGGAACGTGCCGTCGATCAGCCCCACGGTGGGAAAGTTCTGGATGCCCGCGAACCCCATCGCCTTCAACTCGTCCAGGAACTTCGGGAACAGGCAGAACGGGTCGGTCCCGTTCACGCCCGCAATGACGGGGGTGTGGCGGATGACGGGCAGGACCTCGTGCCCCATCTCGCGCACGATCTCGTTGGCGTTGCCGTAGGCGAGAAGGCCCGCCAGCGACCCCCGCCCGGCCATGCGGTAGCGTCCGGAATTGTAGATGATGATCAGATCGATGCCCCCGGCCTCCTCGCATTTGGCCGACAGCCCGGTCCCCGCGCCACCGCCCACGATGGGGATGCGGGCGGCCTTCATGGCCTGAAACTTCTCCATCAGCGCGGCACGGGTCATCACGGGTCGGTCCCCTTCGCAGGTGCGGCAATGGCGCGGAAGGCGGCGACGAGCGCGTCGGCGAATTCCGGGTCGTTGATATGGGCGGGGATGCATTCGACCCGCCGGTCGGCGGTCTGTCGGATCGTGCGGTCCAGCGCGTCGAAGAGCGCCGCATCCGCCGCGGGGTCGTGGAACGGCTGGCCCGGCGCGTCGAGCGCCGAGACCCCGTGCAGGGGGAGGAGGAGGCGCACCGGCCCCTCCATCCGGTTCACCCGTCCGCCGATCCATTCGCCTGCGGCCCGGTTTTCCTCGGGCGTCGTGCGCATCAGGGTGACGGCGGCATTATGGACGACGAAGCGGCGCCCCGCGAACCGGGCGGGGACCGTCCCGCGCGGCCCGAAATTGACCATGTCGAGCGCGCCGACCGACAGGACGCACGGGATCCCCGTGCGGATCACGGCACCAAAGCGGTCCTGGTCGGCGGGAAACACGCCCCCCACCAGCAGGTCCGCGACTTCGGTCGTCGTGATGTCGAGGATGCCCGCCAGAAGCCCGGACAGCCCCAGGGCCTCCATCGCCCGCCCACCGGTGCCGGTGGCGTGGAACACGAGGCAGTCATGGTCACCCTCCAGCCGCGCCTGGACGGCCTGGACGCACGGCGTCGTCACGCCGAACATGGTCAGGCCGAGCGCCGGTCGGGCGGCGGCACGGGCGGCCGCGCGCGCCTCGACCGTCGGCAGGCCCGCAATCATGCCCGCCAGCGCGTGCGCCGCGTTGGCCAGCACGGCCTGCGTGATCGTGTTCAGCCCCTGCACGTCGGCCACCGAATGCATCATCGTGATGTCGGTCGCGCCGACATAGGGCGCCACCTGGCCCGAGGCGACGGTCGAGACCATTATCTTCGGGATCCCGACGGCAAGCGTGCGCATCCCGGCGGTGGCGAGCGCCGTCCCCCCGGACCCGCCGGCCGAAATCACGCCACCGATCCCTTCCGCCTGCCCCAGCCAGAGGGCGAAGGCTTCGGCCATCGCGGTCAGCGCCGCGCCTCGGTCGCCCGAGAACACCGCATCCGCCCCGCCCGGATGCAGCGATGCGACGCGCTGCGCGGGCACGTCCGCGGCCGATGCGCGGCCGGAGGTGGAGAGGTCCACGGTCCTGACCGCGATCCCCTTTGCCCGCAGCAGGTCGCCCAGATAGGTGAGCTCGCGCCCCTTCGTGTCGAACGTGCCCGCCACGATCGCCATGCGCCCGATCCGTTCGGCAGGCGGCATCGCAAAGACCTGCGCGTCCTGGCCCGGCCCGGATAACGGCATGACGGGTCCCTCTCCCTTCCGGGGCATGGCCCTGCGGTCCCCTGTTCTGCTTTGCCGACCAAAAACCCCGGTTTGGACCGCCGTGCAAGGATGTTTCGGGCACCGGGGGTCACCAGCCGGTGCCAGGTCCGCCGCTGCCCCGGAACGACGGCCCGCATTATCCCCGACGCGCATGCCTGCCAGGGACGCGGCCCGCCGGTCGGATCCCGGTCTGGTCACACCGGACGGACCGTGCTACCTGCGCGACAGGATACGGCAGCAGCGGGCGGGAACCGGACACATGGAAATATTCACGGCCGAGGGGTTTGCCGCCCTTCTGACCGTCATCGGCATCGATCTGGTGCTGGCGGGTGACAACGCGGTCGTCATCGGGCTTGCGGCGGCGGGGCTGCCCAAGGACCAGCGCAACAAGGCGATCCTGATCGGGATCATCGCGGCGACCGTGCTGCGCATCGCCTTCGCCGGGGTCACCACCCAGCTCCTCCAGATCGTGGGCCTGCTCCTCGCAGGCGGGATCCTGCTGCTTTGGGTCTGCTGGAAGATGTGGCGCGAACTGCGCACCAGCCCAGCCGAGTCCCATGCGGGCGCCGAGGCGCTGGCCGACAGCGATCTGGACGCCAGCGGCGGCGTGGCCGAGGGCGCGCCGCGCAAGACCTTTGCCCAAGCCGCGTGGCAGATCGTGATCGCGGACGTGTCGATGTCGCTCGACAACGTGCTTGCCGTCGCCGGGGCCGCGCGCGACCATCCCACCGTGCTCATCATCGGGCTGGTGCTGTCCATCGCCCTGATGGGGCTGGCGGCGACCTTCATCGCCCGGCTTCTGCAGAAGCACCGCTGGATCGCCTATGTCGGGCTCGCCATCATCCTCTACGTGGCGATCGACATGATCTACCGCGGCACGGTGGAGGTGATGCCGGTAGTGCAGGCGGCGCTCTAGCCCGCGCCACCCACGCACGCCGCCGCCGCGACGGAAGGACGACCCCAGGACCGGGAGCATCGATGCCCGACCACGCGACGCCCCTCATCACGCTGCTTGCGGCCGGTCTGGGGCTCGCCTTCGTGTTCGGGATGCTCGCGCACCGGCTGGGCGTCCAGCCGCTGGTCGGCTATCTGGTCGCGGGGATCGCCGTCGGCCCCTATACCCCCGGCTTCGTCGGGGACCCGGCGCTGGCGGTCGAGCTGTCGGAGCTTGGCGTCATCCTGCTGATGTTCGGCGTGGGTCTGCATTTCTCGCTGAAGGATCTCGCGTCCGTCGCGGCCATCGCGGTGCCCGGGGCGCTCGTCCAGATCCTCGCCGCGACGGGACTGGGGGCGGCGCTCGCCTGGGCGCTCGGCTGGGACATCGGGCCCGGGATCGTCCTGGGCCTCGCGCTGTCGGTCGCGAGCACCGTCGTGCTGGTGCGCGCGCTGCAGGACCGGCACATCCTGCAGACCGACCGGGGCCGCATCGCGGTCGGCTGGCTGGTGGTCGAGGATCTGGCCATGGTCCTCGCCCTCGTCCTTCTGCCCGCGATCGCCACGGCGCTGGCGTCGGGCAATCTGACGCCCGCGGCGATCGGGATCTCGGTGGCGGTCACGTTCGCCAAGGTCGGCGCGTTCGTCGCCGTGATGCTGGTCGCGGGGCGGCGCATCCTGCCCTGGCTCATGCACCTGACGGCCCATACCGGCTCGCGCGAGCTGTTCCGGCTGGTGGTCTACGCCTCGGCCGTCGGGATCGCCTTTGGCGCGGCGAAGGTGTTCGGGGCCTCCTTCGCGCTCGGGGCGTTCTTTGCCGGCATGGTGATGGGCGAGAGCAAGCTGAGCCAGCGCGCAACCGAGGAGGCGATGCCGCTGCGCGACGCATTCGCGGTGCTGTTCTTCGTATCGGTGGGGATGCTCTTCGACTTCACAGTGCTGGTCGAACAGCCGCTGGCGGTCGCGGGTGTGGTGGGGGTGATCGTGGTGGGCAAGTCGCTGGCCGCCTATGCCATTCTGCGGGCCTTCGGCCATGGGAACGGCGTGGCGCTGACGGTGTCGGCCAGCCTTGCGCAGATCGGCGAGTTCTCGTTCATCCTCGGCGCGCTGGGAACCGAGCTCGGCCTGCTGCCGCCCGAGGGGCGGGACCTGATCCTCGCGGGTGCGATCCTGTCGATCCTGGTCAACCCCGTGCTCTTCGCCTTCGCCGAACGGCGGGTTGCCCGGGCACCCGCAGCGCCGCCGCCGCCCACGCGCGCGCCCACCCTGCTCCACGACCATGACGTGCTGATCGGCTTCGGCCGGGTCGGCGGGCCGGTGGGCGCCGGGCTGCACGCCGCCGGGCGCCCGGTCTTCGTGATCGAGGAAGGGGTGGCGGGGGTTGCCGCGGCCCGCGATCTCGGGCTCGACGCGGTCGAGGGCAACGCCGCGGAGCCCCGCGTGCTCGCCACCGCAGGCATCCCCAGGGCCAGGCGGCTTTTCGTGACCATCCCCGAGGCGTTCGAGGCAGGCCAGGTCATCCAGCAGGCCCGGGCGCTGAACCCCGCCATCGTGATCGTCGCGCGCGCCCATTCGGACGCGGGGCTCGCGCATCTCGAGGGGTTGGGGGCCGGCCTGGTGGTATCGGGCGAACGCGAGATCGCGGCCCGCATGCTCGCCCATGCCGGGGCCGCCGCTACCTGAGGGTGCGCGCCAGCAGGTCCACCCAGTTCCCCCAGCAGATCCGGCAGATGAGATCCGCGCCGAACCCCGCCGCCTCCATGGCGCGCACGAGATTGGGCAGGCCCGCGGCGGACCCGATCCCGGACGGGATCAGCGCCCCGTCGAAATCCGAGCCGAGGGCGACCCCCCCCTCGCCCAGCCGCTCGACCATGCGCGCGAGGTGGTCGGTCGCGACCGAAAGCGGGGTCGCCGACACCCGCCGCCCGTCCGGTCGCAGGAAGCCCACGGCATAGTTCAACCCCACGACCCCGCCCGAGGCGCGGATGGCGTCAAGCTGCCGGTCGGTCAGGTTGCGCGACGACGGCGCGATGGCGTGGACGTTGGAATGCGTCGCGACCAGCGGCGCATGCGACAGCTTCGCCACGTCCCAGAACCCCGCCTCGTTCAGATGGCTGAGGTCGATCACCACCCCGAGCGCGTTGCACGCCGCCACAAGCCTGCGCCCTGCATCGCTCAGCCCCGGCCCGGTATCGGGCGAGGACGGGAACCGGAACGGCACCCCGTGGCCGAAGAGGTTGGGCCGCGACCAGACCGGCCCGAGCGACCGCAGCCCCGCGGCATGCAGGATGTGCAGCTCGTCCAGCCCCTCGCCGATCCCCTCGGCCCCTTCCACATGCAGGATCGCGGCGATGGCGCCCGCCCGCTGGGCCGCGTCGATCTCGGCTGCGCTGCGACAGAGCCGGATGGCATCGGGCCGCGCGGCCGCCATGCGCATCAGGACCGCCGCCATCTCGAGCGTCACGCGCCGGGCGTAGTCGGCGGGAACCCCGTCGATCGCGGGGTGGTCCACCACGCCACCGTCATCCCCGTCCGGCTCGGGTCGGGGCGCGGGGGGATTGGGCACGTAGATGGCAAAGAACCCGCCCGCGAACCCGCCCTGCCGGGCCCGCGGCAGGTCGAGATGACCGGAGCGTCCGGCAAAGAACGCAGCCCCGTCGCGGTCGCCCGCGCGCCACAGATGCAGGAGCACGTCGTTGTGTCCGTCGAACACCGGCTGCGCCATACGACCCCCTTCGCGCATCCCGCGGAGCGGACGGGGGCGCGCGGGGTGACTGGACACGGGATGCGCAACATTGTCAAACTGCCGCACAGGGCGCCGCAGTGCGCCGCAACCCCCCTTCCGACAGGGAGACCCCATGATCCTCGATCCGATCCTGCGACAGACGGCCCGCGCGCTCGCCGCCGCCCTGATGCTGGGCGCGGCCCCGCTGGCCGTCGCCGCCGCAACCCCCGCCGACACCCTGGTGATCGCCGATGCCATCGACGACATCGTGTCGCTCGACCCCGCCGAGAGCTTCGAGTTCTCGGGCAATGATCTGGTCAACAACGTCTATGACACGCTGGTCGAGCTTGACCCCGCGAATCTCGGCCCGCTGGTGCCGGGCGTGGCGGAAAGCTGGTCGCTGGCCGATGACGGGGTCACCTACACGTTCAAGATCCGCGCGGGGCTCACGTTCCATTCCGGCAACCCGGTGACGGCCGAGGATGCGGCCTTCTCGCTTGCCCGCGCGGTCAAGCTCAACAAGACCCCGGCCTTCATCCTGACCCAGTTCGGCTTCACCCCCGAGAACGTGGACGAAAAGATCACCTTCTCCGGCGACACGCTGACAATCGTGACGGACAAGCAATATGCCCCGTCCTTCTTCTACAACTGCCTGACCGCCGTCGTGGCGTCGGTCGTGGACAAGAAGGTGGCGCTGGAGCACGAGGCGAACGGCGATTTCGGGTATGAATGGCTCAAGACCAACTCTGCCGGCGGCGGCGCCTATATCCTGCGCAGCTACAAGCCCGCCGACAGCTACCTGCTGGAGGCGGCGCCCAGCTACTGGCGCGGCACGCCTGCGCTGCGCCGGGTGTTCGTCCGGCACGTGGCGGAGCCCGCGACCCAGCGCCTTCTGCTTGAGAAGGGCGACATCGACATCGCGCGCAAGCTGACCCCGGTGGACATCGCGGGCATTGCGGGCAACCCGGACCTGAAGGTCGTGGACGAACCCAAGGGCCGCATCATGTACCTCGCGGCCAACCAGAAGGACCCCGCGCTGGCCAATCCCAAGGTGGTCGAGGCGATCAAGCACCTGATCGACTACGAGGGCATGGCCAACAGCTTCCTCAAGGGGCAGTACAAGGTCCACCAATCCTTCCTGCCCGAGGGGTTCCTGGGGGCCATCACCGACACCCCCTATGACTTCAGCGTGGAGAAGGCCAAGGCGCTCCTGGCCGACGCGGGCGTCGGGCCGCTGACCCTCACCATGTCGGTACGCAACAACCAGGACCGGCTGGAGGTCGCCCAGGCGATGCAGAACGCCTTCGCCAAGGCGGGGATCACGCTGGAGCTGAAGGTCGGCACGGGCGCCGAGGTCCTGGGCGACTACCGCGCGCGCAAGCACCAGTTGACGCTGGAGGCGTGGGGGCCGGACTATCCCGACCCGCACACCAATGCCGATACGTTTGCCCGCAACCCCGACAACAGCGACGAGGCCAAGCTGACCGGCCTTCTGGCCTGGCGCAACGCCTGGGATGCGAAATCGACCCAGGCGCTGACCGATGCCGCGGTGCAGGAGAAGGACGCCGAAAAACGCGCCGCGATGTATGTGGAGATCCAGAAGCTCCACCAGCAGACGTCGCCCTTCGCGCCGATGTTCCAGCAGGTCGAGCAGGTGGCGATGCGCGCCAATGTCGAGAATTTCTCGGGCGGCGGGTCGATCCATTCGGTGTTCTACTATCCCGTGACGAAGTGACGGGCGCAGAGCCCGCCCCCGCGTGACCGGGCTGATCCGGGCCGGCGGGCTCGCGGCGACGCTCGCCGCGACCCTGCTCGGGCTTCTGCTCGTCACCTTCGTCATCGGCCGGGTCGTGCCCATCGACCCGGTTCTCGCCGTGATCGGCGAGCGGGCGACGACCGCGCAATACGAGGCGGCAAAGGCCGCGCTGGGGCTGAACGAGCCCCTGCCCGTGCAGTTTGCGATCTATGTCCGCGATGCGGCGACGGGGGATTTCGGCACGTCGCGCCTGACCGGGAACCCGGTGGCCGAGGACATCGCCCGGGTGTTTCCCGCGACGCTGGAGCTTGCGACGCTCGCCATCCTCTTCGGGGTCGTGCTCGGCATCCCCGCAGGGGTGCTCGCCGCCACCCGTCCGGGCACCGCGCTCGACCAGGTGGTGCGGCTGGTGGGGCTGGTCGGCTATTCGACGCCGATCTTCTGGCTCGGGCTCATGGGCCTGCTCCTCTTCTACGGCATCCTCGGCTGGGTGGGCGGGCCGGGACGGCTCGATACCTCGTATGAATTCATGTTCGAATTCGACGTGCCGCGGGTGACGGGGACCGTGCTGATCGACAGCGCGCTGGCGGGCCAATGGGCGATCGCGTGGAACGCGCTCAGCCATATGGTCCTGCCAGGGGGGGTGCTGGGGCTCCATTCCATGGCCTATATCAGC
>JANNOT010000226.1:0-3468 GCA_031399375.1 Paraoceanicella sp. | reverse complement strand
ACCTGGATCGGGCCGCGGTCGGGGCCGAGGATCAGGATCCGCTCGATCAGGTTGCGCAGCTGTCGCACGTTGCCCGGCCAGTGCAGCGTCTGCATGGCGGCGGCCGCCTCGTCGGACATCGGGCGCAGCGGCAGACCCTGTTCGCGGTTGAGTTTTTCGATGTAATGCATGCAGAGCGCAGGGATATCCTCGCGCCGCATCTCGAGCGGGGGCACGTCGATCGGCACAACGTTGAGCCTATGGAACAGCTCTTCGCGGAACCGCCCCTCGCCGATCTCGACCGAAAGCTCGCGGTTGGTGGCAGAGATCACGCGCACATCGACCCGTACGGTGTCCGCACCACCGACCCGGGTGAAGCTCTGGTCCACCAGGACGCGCAGGATCTTCGACTGGGTGCCGAGGGGCATGTCCGCCACCTCGTCAAAGAAGAGGAATCCGCGATGCGCCTGTTCGAACAGCCCCGGATCATGGGCGCGTCCCGCCACCTCGCGGCCGAAAAGCACCTCCTCCATCCGCTCGGGGCTGATGGTGGCGGCGTTCACGCTGACGAACGGGGCACCCGCGCGGTCGGAATGGCGGTGGATGTAGCGCGCCGCCACCTCCTTGCCGCAGCCGGGGGGACCGGCCAGCAGCACGCGGCTATTGGTGCGCGCAACCCGGTCGAGCTTGGCGCGAAGGGCGCGCAGGGCGGCGCTCTCGCCCACCATCTCCGCCTCCGCCACCTCCTTCTGGCGTAGGGCGGCGGTCATGCGCCGGAGCTTCGACGCCTCGAGTGCGCGGGCCACGACGACCAGCAACTGGTCGATGTTGAAGGGTTTCTCGATGAAGTCATAGGCCCCCTGCTTCACCGCCGCCACGGCCAGCTCCACGTTGCCGTGGCCCGAGATGATGACGACCGGCAGGTCGGGATTGTCGCGCCGCGCGCTCTTGAGGATCTCGATCCCGTCAAGCCGACTGTCCTGCAACCAGATGTCGAGGATTACGAGATCGGGCGCGCGCAGGTTTATGGCGGCAAAGGCGGTGTCGGCGTTCCAGGCCATCCGCGTGTCGTGCCCCTCGTCGGCGAGGATCTCGCAGATGAGGTTGCGGATGTCGGGTTCGTCATCGACGACAAGAATGTCGGTCATGCGCTGCTCTCGGCTGGTGTTCGTGCGGCTGACCGTTCGGCCGCCTCGAGCGGACCGGAGGTCAGGGGCAGGCTCGCCCGCACCTCGGCCCCGCGATGGCCGCCCGGTTCAGCGGGGGCGTCGAGAAGCGCAAGCGTGCCCGCATGGTCCTCGACGATCTTGCGCACGATGGGCAGGCCGAGGCCAGTCCCCTTTTCGCGCGTGGTGACATAGGGCTCAAAAAGCCTGGCGCGGTTGGTCGCAGGCAGGCCGATGCCGTTGTCCACAATCCGCAACACGGCCTGACCTGGCTCACCCGTCAGGGTCACTGTGATGCGCCCCGGCGGCGGGCTGTCCTGTTTTTCCCGTCGTGTATCAATTGCTTCCGCCGCATTCTTGAGAAGATTTATCAGGGCCTGCCCGATCAGGGTCCGGTCGAGCATGGCCAGCAAGGGCGCGGGCGGCAGCGCCGTCGCAAACGTGATGTCGGGGCGCGCCGCGCGCTGGAGGAGAACGGCGTCGCGCACCAGCGCCCCCAGATCCTCCGACCGCCGCTCGGGCGCGGGCATGCGCGCGAACTTCGAAAACTCGTCGACGATCCGGCGCAGATCGCCGGTCTGGCGGATGATGACCTCGGCATAGTTGTCAAAGCTTTCGCGGTCGCTGGTCACCTGGGGGCCGAACTTGCGCTTCAACCGCTCCGCCGACAGCTGGATGGGGGTGAGAGGGTTCTTGATCTCGTGTGCGATGCGCCGTGCGACGTCGCCCCAGGCCGCCATGCGCTGCGCGGCGACAAGATCGGTCACGTCGTCGAACGTGACCACGAACCCCTCGGTCGTCCCCTCGGCGCTGCGTGCCGCGATGCGCACGAGCAGATCCTGGCCGCGCCCGCCCTCCTGCACGATCTGGACCTGGTCCTGGATCACGCTGCGCTGTTCGACGCGCATCCGGGTATAGAGCGGGGCGAGCCCGGGCGCCGCGCGCTCGAGCGCCAGCCCCACCGCGCCATCGAGGCCGAGCAGCTTTTCCGCCGCGTCGTTCATCACCTCGACCCGCCCCTGCGCGTCGAGCCCGATCACCCCCGCCGTCACCCCCGACAGCACGGCGGCGAAAAGCCGGCGGCGGCGCTCGGTTTCCACATGGGGCCTCGACCAGCGCGTCACGCTGCCCCTTCACCTGTTCAGTCATGCGGTTGAACATGCGCGCAAGCAGCGCGATCTCGTCATCGCCCGTCTCTTCACGCACCCGGGTGGTCAGATCCCCCGCCCCCACCCGCTGGGCCGCGGCGGCAAGCTGACCTACGGGCCGCGACAGCCGGTCGGCGAACCAGAGCCCGAACCACACCGCGGCCAGAATCACGATCAGCGCGAAACCCAAATAGATGATCGCGAATTCGAAGAGAAGCTGGCCCCGCTCCCCCTCCACCTGCTGGTAGAACCCCACCGTCTCGCGGGTCTCGTCGAGCAGGGTCAGGATCTTGCCGTCCACGACCCGCGTGACATAGAGGAACCGGTCGGCAAAGGCGGGCAGGTAGACAAGCGCGCGGAATTCGCTGTTGGTCCAGTCCTCGATCACCACCGGCTCGCCCGCGAGCGCCGCGGCAATCGCGTCGGGCCCCGGATCCTCGTAGTCGAACAGATAGCTGTTGGCGCCCCGCGCGATCAGCCGGCCGGTGCCATCGATGATGTAGGCCTCGGGCAGTTCGCGCTGCATCTGGGTCTGGCCGCGGGCCAGCAGGTCGCGCAGGTCGCCGGGGCCGATCAGGGGATAGCGGGTCTTGTTCGCATCGATGAACCCCGCGAGCAGCAGCGCATCCCCGCGCAGGTTTTCCCGGTGCTCGTTCTCATACGCCTGGGCGGCGGCCAGCGAGTTTCCCAGAACCGTGCGCACCCGTTCGGAAAACCAGGTCTCCAGCCCGAAATTCAGCGTCACGGTGGCAAAGATCGCGACCAGCACCGTCGGCCCCAGCGCCACGACCGAGAACACGATCATCAGCCGCATGTGCAGCCGCGAGCCCGCCGATTTTCGCCGCCGGTCGGCGATCATCCGCGCCACGCGTACCGCGACCAGCGTGGCCACGATCAGCACATAGACGATGTCGACCAGGATGACCGCCCGCACGAGCCGCGGCGCACCGGGGTCGCGGAACTCGCCCAGGGCGAACACGGTCATGATCGCGAGGACTGGCCCCGCGACGACGAGCGCGATGGTGACCAGCGTCTGCGCCCGCCTGGACCCGGCCGCCCGGCTGATCCATTCGGCGGTCTGGCCAATCGGGCTGCGATAGACTGTGCCCAAACGCGCAACCACCCCGGCGCTGTTGCAAAGTTACATCAACTTCTTGCCCCGTGTGACCGGAATG
>JANNOT010000184.1:0-4715 GCA_031399375.1 Paraoceanicella sp. | reverse complement strand
GTCAGGTCTGGGCCGGCCCCGCAGGCGCCGCGCAGGCGGAATGCTGGATGGTGGACGGCGCGGGCCACGCCTGGTTCGGCGGCGACGCCTCGGGATCGTTCACCGATCCGGGCGGTCCGGATGCGTCGGCCGAGATGGTGCGGTTCTTTCTCGCGACCTGAGGGCGCTGTGGGGGAGCGTGCCGCGCCCCCCCCCCCTCACCGCCATCGATCTTTGCGCGAAGGGCACCAGCCCCCGCCTGCACCTTTCCCTCAGCCGTCGGCTGCGGGTCGGGCATCGCGCAGCGACTGGGCGTAGACATTGACGATCAGGGCCGCCAGCAGGATCAGCCCCCGGATCAGGATCTTCAGGAAGCTGTCGATCTGTATATGGTCGAGACCGTTGTTGAGCACGCCCAGGACCAATAGCCCGATGATGGTGTTTCCGATGCCGCCGCGCCCGCCGAACAGGCTCGTGCCGCCAACCACCACCGCGGCGATGGCGTCAAGCAGGAACGTGTCGAACTGGTTCTGCTGGGCCGAGCCGAAATACGCGACGCCGAGCATCCCGGCAACGCCCGCGCACATCGCGCCGATCACCAGGACCGCGCCGATGATCAGGCGGACGTTGACGCCCGAATACTCCGCCGCTTCCCGGTTGCCGCCCACCATGTAGACGTAGCGTCCGAAGCGCGTGTAGGTCAGGACGAGGTGGGCCGTCAGAAGGAACACCGCCGCGACCAGGATCGTGTTGCGGATGCCGAAGGTTGACCCCGCGCCGAGGATCGTCACCGCGTCGGGAAAATTATACGCGATCTGGCCGCGCACCAGCAGGGCGGAGATCCCGTTGGCGATCTGCATCATGGCGAGCGTCATGATGAACGACGGGATTCCGATGATGGTCACGCCGAACGCGGTCGTGAGCCCGATGACAAGACAGGCGGCGAGCGTGAGCCCGATCGCCAGGATGCCGTGCACGGGCAGGTTGGCGATGTTGACGTAGTCAGGCTGCAGCGTGAAATAGGCCACGATGATGCCGACCGCATTGCCAACCGCGGCGACCGAAAGGTCGATCTCGGCGGTCAGGATCACGAAGGTCAGCCCCACCGCGATGATCGCCGTCAGCGAGATCTGGCTGAGGATGTTCATGAAATTGCCGACCGACAGGAATGACTGCGACGTGAGCGAAAAGAACCCGATCATCACGATCAGCACGATGACGGGCGCGATGTTGCGCAGTTGGTCGGCGAGAAAACCCCGCAGGCGCGCGCCGGCGGGGCGCGGTTCGGTGGCGAGGGTCATCGGCGGGCTCCCGTCATGCGGCGGACAGCAGGTCTGACTTGTCGATGCGCCCGGTGGAGATGGCGCGGGTCACCGCCCCCTTGCGCATCACCACGACCCGGTCGGCGAGCGTCAGGATGGTCTCGGGTTCCGTGGACAGCACGAGGATCGCGACCCCCCGGTCGCGCAGTGACTGGAGGATGCGGATCACGTCCTCCTTGGCGCCCACGTCGATGCCGCGGGTCGGCTCAGACAGGATCAGCACCTTCGGCAGATGGGTCAGCCACTTGGCCAACGCGACCTTCTGCTGGTTGCCGCCCGACAGCGACCCGACGGCGATGTCGGGCCGTGGGGGGCGGATCTGCAGGTCCGCGATATGACCGAGGGCGATGGTCCGCTCGGCTGCGGGTTTCAGCCAGACGCGGTGAATGCGGTCCAGGATCGCGATCGAGGCGTTCTTGTAGACCGGCGCATCGCGAAACAGCATCATCCGCCGGTTCTCTGGCACGTAGGCCACGCCCGCGCGACGGGCGGCGGCGGTCGAGGTCAGCCGGACGGGGTGCCCGTCAATGGAAATCGTGGCGTGGGCGAGGTGGCCCTTGCCGAAGAGCGCGCGCGCCAGCTCGATCTGGCCGCAGCCCATGTAGCCGTAGACACCGGTGATCTCGCCCCGACGCAAGGCGAGCGAGAAGCCCGGCCCCTCGACCGCCATCACGACCGGGCGGGCATCGTCGCCGGTCAGCGTCGCCGTTTCGCCCATGTGGAGTTCGGCTGACCGGCGGCCGATCATGTGGCCGATCACGACGTCCTTGGTCAGCGCGGACGCATCCGCGGTGATGACGCTGCGGCCATTGCGGAACACCGTCACCCGGTCCGAGACCGCCAGGACGTCGTCGAGAAAGTGCGAGATGAAGATGACGCTCCGCCCCTCGCCGCGCAGACGACGCAGGACGGTGAAGAGACGCTCCACCTCGGGCGGCGAGAGGGCGGAGGTCGGCTCGTCGAGGATCAGGATGCGCGCGCCCGAGAACAGCACCCGCGACAGTTCCACCAGTTGCTGCAGCCCCACGGGCAGGGCGCCCATCCGCGTCGCCGGGTCGATGTCGAGCCCGAGCGAGCCGATCAGCGCCCGCGCCTCGGCGTTCATCCGTGCCCAGTCCACGACGCCCAGGCGCGTCGTCGGCTGCTTGCCCAGAAACACGTTCTCCGCGACCGTGAGATCGGGCGCGATCGAGAGCTCCTGGTGGACCATCCCGACCCCGGCATCCCGCGCCTCGCGCGGGTTGCGCAGGCGGATGGGGCGACCGTCGATCCGCATCTCGCCGCGGTAGTCGTGGTACACCCCGGCGATGATTTTCATCGTCGTGGACTTGCCCGCGCCGTTTTCGCCGACCAGCCCGTGGATCTCCCCCTGCCGGAGCGCGAAGTCGACATCGGCCAGGGCGACGACGCCGCCAAAGCTCTTGCCGACGCCGCACAGCTCCAGCAGCGGTGCCCCAACGCCCGTTTCCCGGTCCATGCCGTCAGATCAGGAAGTGCTTTTGCAGCCAGAGATGCCCTGCCGCCGTCTCCTTGGTGATGACCGGCCCGTCGGCGAGGATGAAGGACGGGATGTCCGCCCCCCGCTTCTCGCCTGCGACCGCCGCAACCCCCGCCGCCACGGCCCAGCCATGGATGCGGCAGGACGGGTTGCGCACCGTGGCCAGCATCTTGCCCTCGATCACCGCGTTCACGGCGGGCGGCATCGCATCGACCCCGGCGAGGATGATGCCGGTGCGGCCCTTGCCCTCGATCACCCGGCTCGCGGCAAGCGCCATGTCGTCATTATGGAAGAAGGCGCCCTTGATGTCAGGGTTCTGGGTCAGCACGGAATCCCAGATGCGCGAGACCTTGGTCACGTCCCAGTCGGCGGGCTGCTCGTCCACCACCTTGACGTCCGGATAGGATTCCAGGACCTGTTTGAAACCCTTCGCCCGACCCTGTGCGCCGGTGTGGCCGAGCGCGCCCTGGGTCATCACCACGTTGCCCGCGCCGCCGATGGCCGCCATGAGCTGCTGGGTCACGACCGAGCCCATCATCACGTTGTCGGGCGCGATGAAGGTGTGGATATCCACCTGCCCCTCGGGCGCCACCATGGTGTCCATGGCGATCACGGGGATCCCGGCGTCGATCATGCGCTTGATCGGATCGGTCAGCGTGCCGATGCCGAAGGTCTGGATGGCCACGAAATCCCAGGGCTGGGTCGCCATGTTGTCGATCGAGGCGCGCTGCTTGGTCGCCGACAGCTCGCCGTCGAACCAGACCACCTCGACATTCATCAGCTTGCCCCAGGCCTCGGCCGCCTGCTTGCCCTGGGCGCACCAGGTCGCCTGAAGGCCTGCGTTCGAGAATGCGGCGCGCAGGGGCCTGCTCGATGCGGTCAGATCCTGGGCGATGGCCGGGTCGAACCCCGCACTGGCGAGAAGCGCGCCCGCCATCGCCGTGACGCCGACCGCACGGAAAAGGTCGCGGCGCGACGGATCGGTCGCGCCCCCCTCGGCCGCAATGGCGTCGATCGGCGCAGTGTCGCGCGTGGTGCCTGAACTCATGACGTGTCGCTCCCCAGCGAAGAGGGCTGTGCTGCCCGCGCTTCGGTTCGTCTCTTCGGACGACCCGTGGTGGATTAAGCAGCAACCCCCCGACGCGGTCAACGCGTTTGTCGATGACGCCCATCCGCCTGCCGGAGTGCCGCGGTCGCGCCGGACGAAACCGGGCCGCCGGTCCGCCGACCCGGCACGCGACGGCGCCGCTCGGGCCGCTTTTGGCTTGACAGGCCGGTGGATTGCCGGGATACACGCGGGCTTCGGAACCAGGGGTGCAGCCTTCGGGACGGAAGATTTGCAGATCGCTTCCGCAGGGGGCGCGCTGCCCGAGGCGGGGCCCCCGGCGGGGCTACCTGAACAGGGGGGCAGGGGCCCCCCGGCCACAGGGCGCGGTGGATGGGAAGGACAAGGACGCGATGTTCGCGGTCATCAAGACGGGCGGCAAGCAGTACAAGGTCGCCGAGGCCGACGAGATCCTGATCGAGAAGCTCGAGCGGGATGCGGGCGAGGTCGTCCGCTTCACCGAGGTGCTGATGCTGGGCGAGGGGGCTGACGTCACCGTCGGTGCCCCGTTCGTGGACGGCGCGAGCGTCGAGGGCGAAGTGGTCGAGCAGACCCGCGGGCCGAAGGTCATCAGCTTCAAGAAGCGCCGGCGCAAGCACAGCTCGCAGCGCAAGAAGGGTCATCGCCAGCATCTGACGCTGGTGCGGGTCACCGGAATCCTCGGCATGGCTTCGGCCGCGGCGGCCACGGCATCCGTGCCCGCGGCGGCGACCATGGCCGAAGACGTCACGGCCTGAGCAGGGGGACGAGCATATGGCACACAAGAAAGCGGGCGGCAGTTCGCGCAACGGCCGCGACTCGGCCGGGCGGC
>JANNOT010000173.1:0-2563 GCA_031399375.1 Paraoceanicella sp. | reverse complement strand
TAGCCCGCCTCGAAATGCACCTCCGCCACGCGGCGGTAATCCTTGCGCAGGAACCCCATCAGGATCTCGGCATAGACGCGGCGGGTGTATTCGTCGATTCGCCCCATGATGCCGAAATCAAGCGCCACGATCTCGCCGTCCGGGCCCACCTTCAGGTTGCCCTGGTGCATGTCGGCGTGAAAAAGGCCGTCGCGCAGCGCCTGGCGCAGGAACGACTGGACCACGAGCGATGCGAGCGCGCGGCGGTCGTGCCCGGCCGCGATCAGCGCGTCGGTGTCGCCCATGTTCTCGCCATGGACCCATTCGGTGGTCATCACCCGCCGGGCCGACAGGTGCCAGACCACGGCGGGGACCCGGAACCCCTCGTCCTGGGCGGTGTTGGCGCGGAATTCACCCGCTGCCGACGCCTCCATACGGAGGTCGAGCTCGCCGCGCACCACGCCCGCGAAATGGTCGATCACCGCCCGCGGCTTCAGCCGGCGAATGGCGGGGGCCAGGAACTCGATGGCACGCGCGGTGAAATAGAACGCCTGGACGTCGCGGCCGAAGGCGCGCTCGATCCCCGGGCGCAGGATCTTGACCGCGACAAGCTGCCCCGTCTCGGCCACGACCGCCTGGTGGACCTGGGCGATCGAGGCGGCGGCGAGGGGAGGCGAGAAGCTGCGGAAGAGCATCTCGACGGGCGCCCCAAGCTCGCGCTGGATCTCTGCCCGCGCCTCGGCATCGGAGAAGGGCGGCAGCTTGTCCTGCAGCACGCGCAGATCCCGCGCCAGCGCCGCCCCCACCACATCCGGGCGGGTGGACAGGATCTGGCCGAACTTGATGTAGGCCGGGCCGAGGGCCGTCAGGGCCCGCACCACCGGCGGCTCGGCCGGATTGCCCCGCAGCCCGATGGGCGAGAGCGGCCAGCCGAGCGCATGGGCGGCAAGGCGCAGGGGGCGCGGGGCCTCGAGCGCGCCCAGCAGCACCTCCATCGCCCCCGTCCGCTCGAGTGTCGCAAGCGTCTGGGCAAGCCGCCAGAGGCTGGAAAGCGCCGTCACAGTTTCCAGCCCGAATGGAGCGCTGCGATCCCGAGGCTAAGGTTGCGGTAGCGCACCAGGCCGAACCCCGCCGCCTCGACCAGCGCGGCGAAGCCTGCCTGATCGGGGAACCGGCGGATCGATTCGACCAGGTACTGGTAGCTCGCCCGGTCCCCGGTGATCGCCTGCCCCAACGCCGGGATCACGTTGAACGAATAGCGGTCATAGAGCCATTGCGCCCCCTCCACCGGAATTCGGCTGAATTCCAGGCAGAGGAACCGGCCCCCCGGACGCAGCACCCGGAATGCCTCGGCGAGCGCCACCTCGGGTCGCACCACGTTCCGGATGCCAAACGAGATCGTGTAGGCGTCAAACGACCGGTCGGCGAAGGGCAGGTGCATCGCATCGCCCGCGATCCAGTCGAGCCGGTCGCCGAGCGCCTGCGCCTCGGCGCGCCTGCGCCCCTCGACCAGCATGCTTTCGGTCATGTCGCACACGACCGCCGCGCCGCCACCCCGGCGCAGGAACCGGAACGCGATGTCGCCCGTGCCCCCCGCCACGTCGAGAAGGCGCGTGCCCGGACGCGGCGCCAGCCAGTCCATCATCGCGTCCTTCCAGATCCGGTGGATGCCCACGGACATCGCGTCGTTCATCAGGTCGTAGCGCGCCGCGACCGAGGTGAACACACCCTGCACCCGCGCCGCCTTCTCCCCCTCCGGCACCGTCTGGTAGCCGAAATGGGTGGTCCTGGGGGTGTCATCCTGCATGGGGTCTTGTCTCTCTCCCGCTCCCGGCACTTCTTATAAGCCCCCGCGCCGGGGAAACAATTCCGGCGCGTTGTCGCGCGAGAGAGGTCATGCCCGAACTGCCCGAGGTCGAAACGGTTCGCCTGGGCCTTCTGCCGGTTCTGGAGGGGCGGCGGATCCACGCGGCTGACATCCGCCGCCCCGACCTGCGCTGGCCCCTGCCCGCGGGGATGGCGGGGCGTTTGACCGGGGCGCGGGTGGACCGGCTCTGGCGGCGGTCGAAATACCTGCTGGCCGATCTTTCGACCGGCGAGACGCTGCTGATGCACCTGGGCATGTCCGGCCGGCTCCTGATCTCGGGCGCAGACGCGCGGGTGGCGCCGGGCCTCTTTCACCACGATCATCCCGCCCCGGCCAAGCACGACCACGTCGTGCTCGACGTCGAGGGGGGCCTGCGCGTCACCTTCAACGACGCGCGCCGGTTCGGCGCGATGGACCTGTGGCCGACCGAGGCCATCGCGACGCACCCCCTGCTCGCGGGGCTGGGACCCGAGCCGCTGGGCAACGCGTTCCATGCCGCGCACCTGACGGCCGTGCTCGCGGGACGGCGTACGCCGGTCAAGGCGGTGCTGCTCGACCAGCGCGCAGTTGCGGGGCTGGGCAACATCTATGTCTGCGAGGCGCTCTGGCGCGGGCGGATGGCCCCCGGCCCGCGGGGCCCCCGCAAACGCGGGGGCCATGTAGGGGGGGGGGTGGGGGGGGTAACCGCCCCGGGGGGGGAGGGGCGGGGGGGCCGGG
>JANNOT010000111.1:0-5308 GCA_031399375.1 Paraoceanicella sp. | reverse complement strand
CCGCTCTGGCTCGGGATGCTCGGGATGCACGGGCTCTACGAGGCCAACATGGCCATGCATGGCTGCGACGTGATGATCAACATCGGCGCGCGCTTCGACGACCGGATCACGGGCCGCGTCGATGCGTTCAGCCCGGGCTCGCGCAAGGTGCACATCGACATCGACCCCTCGTCGATCAACAAGGTGATCCGGGTGGACGTGCCGATCATTGGCGACGTGGCCTCGGTCCTCTCGGACATGCTCGCCGTCTGGCGCGAGCGGGGCGCGCGCACCCGCAGCGCAGAGGTCGCGGCCTGGTGGGCGCAAATCCGCGACTGGCAGGCGCGTAAGTGCTTGAGCTACCAGCCCTCCACCACCGCGATCAAGCCGCAATATGCCGTGGAGCGGCTGGAGGCGCTGACCCGCGGGATGGACCGCTACATCACCACCGAGGTGGGCCAGCACCAGATGTGGGCGGCCCAATACCTCGGCTTTGATGATCCCAACCGCTGGATGACCTCGGGCGGGCTCGGCACCATGGGCTACGGCCTGCCCGCGTCGATCGGCGTGCAGGTCGCGCACCCGGACGCGCTGGTGATCAATGTCGCGGGCGAGGCGTCCTGGCTGATGAACATGCAGGAGATGGGCACGGCGATCCAGTTCCGCGCACCCGTCAAGCAGTTCATCCTGAACAACGAGCGCCTCGGGATGGTGCGCCAGTGGCAGGAGCTGCTCCATGGCGAGCGCTACAGCCATTCCTGGTCCGACGCCCTGCCCGATTTCGTGAAGCTGGCGGAGGCGTTCGGCTGCAAGGGCATCCGCTGCGACGACCCCGCGGATCTCGACGAAGCGATCCGCGAGATGCTGGCCTATCCCGGACCCGTCATCTTCGACTGCCGGGTGGAGAAGCACGAGAACTGCTTCCCCATGATCCCGTCGGGCCGCGCGCATAACGAAATGCTTCTGGGCGAGGCGTCCACGAAGGACGCGATCGACACCAAGGGGGCTGTGCTCGTCTGAGCGCCGATCGGGGGATGAACGCCATGCTTCTGAAAAAGAGCGCCACGCGCCATTCGGCCTATGACCTCAAGAACCCCAATGCCGACCGGGTGGAGCGCCACACCCTGACGGTTCTGGTGGACAACGAGGCCGGGGTGCTCGCCCGGGTCATCGGGCTATTCTCCGGCCGCGGCTACAACATCGAAAGCCTGACGGTCGCCGAAGTGGACCATGAGGGGCATCTGAGCCGCATCACGGTGGTGACGACCGGCACGCCGGAAGTGATCGAGCAGATCAAGGCGCAGCTCGGCCGGCTCGTCCCCGTGCACGACGTCCATGACCTGACCGTCGAGGCGCCCCATGTCGAGCGCGAGCTGGCGCTGGTCAAGGTGCGTGGCACGGGAACCGACAGGGTGGAGGCGATGCGGCTGTCGGACGTGTTTCGTGCGCGCGTGCTCGACACCACGCTCGAAAGCTTCGTGTTCGAGCTGACCGGCGCGCCGGAGAAGATCGACGCATTCGTCGAGCTGATGCGGCCCCTCGGCCTGCTGACCGTCGCGCGCACCGGGGTCGTGGCCATCACCCGCGGCGCGAAGGTGCTGGAGCGTCGGCGCGGCTGAGGGCTGCCGACTGGACTTCCCCCCGCCCCTCGATTACCCACGCCCACAACAAGAACACCGGACCGAAAGGGAGCGCCCGATGCGCGTCTATTATGATCGCGACTGCGACATCAACCTGATCAAGGACCGCAAGGTCGCCATCGTGGGCTACGGGTCGCAGGGCCACGCCCATGCCCAGAACCTGGCCGATTCGGGCGCGAAGAACGTCGTCGTGGCGCTGCGCCCCGGCTCGCCCTCGGCCGTCAAGGCCGACGGGGCGGGGTTGAAGGTGATGGGGATCGCCGAGGCCGCGGCCTGGGCAGACCTGATCATGATGACGATGCCCGACGAGCTGCAGGCCGAGACCTACTACACGCACATCCACGACAACCTGCGCGACGGGGCGGCGATCGCGTTTGCCCACGGGCTGAACGTGCATTTCGGACTGATCGAGGCGAAGCCGGGCGTGGACGTGATCATGATGGCCCCCAAGGGTCCCGGGCACACCGTGCGGGGCGAGTTCGTGAAGGGAGGCGGCGTCCCCTGCCTCGTCGCCGTGCACAACGATGCCTCGGGGCGTGCGCTCGAGATCGCGCTCTCCTACTGCTCGGCCATCGGCGGCGGGCGGTCGGGGATCATCGAGACTGACTTCAAGGAGGAGTGTGAGACCGATCTTTTCGGCGAGCAGGCCGTGCTCTGCGGCGGGATGGTCGAACTGATCCGCATGGGGTTCGAAACGCTGGTCGAGGCGGGCTATGCCCCCGAAATGGCGTATTTCGAATGCCTGCACGAGGTCAAGCTGATCGTGGACCTGATCTACGAGGGCGGGATCGCCAACATGAACTACTCGATCTCGAACACCGCGGAGTTCGGTGAATACGTCTCCGGCCCGCGCATCCTGCCCTATGAGGAGACCAAGGCGCGGATGAAGGCCGTGCTCCAGGACATCCAGGCCGGGCGCTTCACGTCCGAATGGATGCGCGAATGCCGCGCGGGCCAGCCGATGTTCAAGGCCACGCGCCGCCGCAACGATGCCCACCAGATCGAGGAGGTGGGCGAGAAGCTGCGCGCCATGATGCCCTGGATCAAGGCAAACCGCATGGTGGACAAGGCCCGCAACTGATCGGAAGCGCGTGCCCCCGGAGGCACGCGGCCCGGCGTCAGTGCAGGTCGCTGAGCCGGGTAATCTCTTCCTTCAGGCGGAGTTTTTCCCGCTTCAGCTCGGTCAAGCGAAGCGTGTCCGAGGCCGGGCTGCGCGCCTCGGTCTCGATCTTGTCCGACAGGGACTCGTGCTTGCGACGCAGTTCCACCAGATGCGACGTGAGAGACAACGCGATCTCCTTTCGAGCTCGGGATGACGCAAATCTTAGCTCAAAGCTTTAACGAAGTGTTAAATTCCGTAGCGCTCGTCGCGATCCGGTCACCGGGCCGGGCCTCTGCCGCGGCGGCGCAGCGCCCAGAGAAGCCCGAGCCCACCCGCCAGCAGAGGCAGGGCGGGCGGGACGGGTATGGCGGCGGGGGGCGATTCGCCCGGGGGCTCGGTCAGGCCCGGGCCGACGGGCGCCACCGACCCCACGCCGGTCGCGCCACCGCCGCCACCACCACCGCCACCGCCACCGCCGCCCGGAAAGCCGCCGCCGAACCCGCTGCCGCCACCTGCACGACCCGACGCGAGTAGTGCGCGACCGAACTCCGCCACCCGCGCGGTCGCGCAGGCATCGCGCAGCGCGCCCGGCAGCAGGCGCGGCAGGTCGTCGATCCCCCAGAGCCGTGCCTCGAGCCCCGGCGGAATGCGGGTCGGATTGATCGGGTGCCCGCGCAGGGGATGGGGCGCACCGCGCAGGCGGTATGCGGGAACGAACCGGCTGCGCCCGGGAAACCCGCCCGCAGCGCCCGCCACCAGGTTTGGCGCCGCGAGATCAGGGTCGGCGTTGAACCGCGCGCAGGGATCCTCGGTCGCCACCGCGCCCGGCACGTCATCGCCGAACGGGACCAGCGTCGCGGCACCGGCCGGCTGGAGGGCGGACAGAACCGCCACGACACCCACGATCGCCATTCCCCAGCGCTTCACGCCACACCACCCTTCGTACGCGCACCACCAACGCAACCAGACAGGGCACCTGCCCAGGGGCCAGAACGCGCCCCGATTGTGGCATCAGTATAACAGAACCATGGCGTGCGCAGCCGCGGGCGCGGCGGGATTTTTGCCATCGGTTAATCCGGCGCGGCGCTGCGACCTTCGTCGGATGTTGGCAGGGGACCACCCCCCTATACTCGTCCCATGCGCATGCTGGCCGCACTCCTCTGGCTGCTCTCCGCTGCGGGCCTGAGGGCGGAGCCTCTGACGCCCGAGGCGCTCGCCGCGCGGATCGAGCCGCCCTTTGCCCTGGGCGCGCCGGTGAACGATGACGGCGTCTGGACCGTCGTGAACCTCGACGGGACCGATGCGGGCTACATTTTCCAGACCGCCCCGCTCGCCCCCATCCCCGGCTTTTCGGGCGCACCCATCGACATCCTGGTGACCATCAGCCTCGAGGGGCGGTTCCTCGATGCCGAGATCGTCTCGCATAACGAGCCGATCTTCGTCTCCGGTCTCGGCGAGGCGCCGTTCCACGCCTTTGTCGCGCAGTACCGCGGCCTCTCGATCTCCGACACCATCACCGTGGGGGTTCCCTACGGCGCCGGGGCCGCCGCAAGCGGCCACATCGCGCTGGAGGGGGTGACGAAGGCGACCGCGAGCGTGCGTATTGCCCACGAATCGATCCTCGCCGCCGCCTTTGCCGTTGCCCGCGAAAAGATGCAGGGCGTGACCGCCCGCCCCCCCGCCGCCCCCGACCCGGCCCATGACGAGGATCTCGACTGGGCGGATCTCGTGGCCCAGGGGCTTGCCACCCGCCGCCTCGTCACGAATGCCGAGGCCGATGCGGCCTTTGCCGGGACGCTCTGGGCCGATGACGATCCCGAGGCAAAGGCGGCGCCGGACGCGCCCTATCTCGACCTCTGGATCGTGGACCTCGGTCCCCCGGCCATTGCGCGCGCCGCGCTGTCGCCCGAGACCTTCGCCCGCGTCCAGCAGTTCCTGGCCATCGCCACCCATGACGAGCCGATCCTGCTGATCGATGCGGGGCGCCACGGGCTGGTCTCTGCGGATTTCGTGCGCAACACCGCCCCAGACCTGCTGACCGCCACCCAGGACGGGCTGCCCGTGGCGCTTCGCGACGCCGATCTCGACATCGGCCTCGCCGACGGTGTGCCGGAGGGGACAGCGATGATCCTGCGCACGGACCGGCGGCTCGGCTTCGATCCGACCCGGGACTGGCAGCTGGCGGTGCGGGCCGTGCGCGCCCACGGCTCGTTCCGGCCAGAACTCGGGACGGCCGATTTCACGACTCTGCACCGCACCGATGCGCGGTTCTTCCTGCGCCCGGTGGTAACCGCGCCCGCCGCGCCCTGGATCGAGGCGATCCGCGCGCGCCAGGGTGAACTCGCGATCCTCGCCAGCGGCCTCGCGGCCCTGATGGGGGGGCTGCTCGTTGCCCAGTCGCGCATCGCGGGGCTTGCCGCCTACACCCCCTTGCGGCTCGTGGTGCTCGCCGCCGTGATCGGCTTCGTGGGATGGTGGGGCCAGGGGCAGCTTTCCATCGCGACCGTGATGGGGGTCCTGCGCACGGCGATCGAGGGGGGGAGCTTCGCGTTCCTGCTCTACGACCCGTTCTCGCTCCTGATCTGGG
>JANNOT010000068.1:0-3044 GCA_031399375.1 Paraoceanicella sp. | reverse complement strand
ATGGCGTTCGAGCCGAACCGGGCGCGAATCGCGTCGGTCGCGCGCTCGGCCGCGGTCGCGCGGGCGGCCTCGGGGCGCAGGAGGTCGGCCGCGCGGTCGGCCTCGGCGGCGGGGACGAGGGCAGAGAGCCCGATCCCGATCAGCCGGAAAGGTCCCATCCCCGCGGCGCGGGCCAGCATCGGCGCCGCGGTGGCGTGCAGGACATGGGCGAGCTGGGTCGCCTCCGCGAGGGTCGCGCGCCGGGTCAGGGTGCGGAAATCGGCCTGGCGCAGCTTCAGCGTCACGCTGCGCCCGCCCAGACCCTTGGCCTTGGCCCGGGCCGCCACCCGCTCGGCAAGCCGCCAGAGCTGGCCGTCAAGTGCCGCGAGCGCGCCCAGATCGGTGTCGAACGTCGTCTCGGCCGAGATGCTTTTCATCGCGCCGTCCGCGCTGACCCGGCGGGCATCGCGGCCATGGGCGAGGTGCCAGAGCCGCAGGCCCCCCGACCCGTGGCGCTGGACCAGTGCCGCGTCGCCCCGCGCGCGAACGTCGCCGACGGTGGCGAGCCCGTCGCGCGCGAGCATGGCGGCAAAGGTCGGGCCGACGCCCCAGATCGCGCGCAGTGGCAGGGGGGCGAGGCGGTCCAGCGTCTCTGCCCGCCCGATCACGGAAAATCCGCGGGGCTTGTCCATCTCGGAGGCGAGCTTGGCGAGAAACTTGTTGTGGCTGAGACCGACCGAGGCGGTCACGCCCAGGTCGCGCTCGATGCGGGCGACGAGACGGATCATCAGCTCCGCCGGGCTGGCGCGGTGGAGCCGCGCGGTGCCCGAGAGGTCCAGGAACGCCTCGTCGAGCGAAAGCGGCTCCACCAGCGGCGTCAGCGCCTCCATCATCGCGCGGATCGCCCGGCTCACCTCGACATAGACCGCCATGCGGGGTTTCACGATCACCGCGTCGGGGCAAAGCGCGCGGGCCTTGAACATCGGCATGGCCGACCGCACGCCCCGGATGCGGGCGAGATAGCAGGCCGTCGAGACGACGCCGCGCTGCCCGCCCCCCACGATCACCGGGCGGTCGCGCAGGGCGGGATTGTCGCGCTTCTCGACCGAGGCGTAGAACGCATCGCAGTCGAGATGCGCGATGGAGAGCGCTGTCAGTTCGGGATGTGCGACCCGGCGTGGCGACCCGCAGGCGGGGCAGCGCAGGGCGGCACCGGGGGGGGACGAACAGTCGAGGCAGAGCGTCGGCATGGGTCCATCCTAGGCGATACGCGCCGCAGGTGCAGCCCCGCGCAGGGCCCGCCAGTGCGTTCCCGTGCCGGTCGCTGTCCGTCTCGACCCCCTCGCAGCTGCCGGACGGTAGGGCAATGGGACCGAAAACGCCCGGCCGCTGTCATCGGCGGGGGACGTTCGGCCGGACCCGTTGGCCGTCCTCACGGGCGGTCGCGGCGCGTCGGCCGATGGCCAATGGCGCAGGGATGGATCCACGCGGGGGCGAGGCGGCCTATTCCGCCGCCTCGAGGCCGATGAACCCACCCGACTGGCGCGACCAGAACCCGGCATAGACGCCGCCCCGGGCGAGGAGCGCCGCATGGCTGCCCTCCTCGACGATCCGGCCGGCCTCCAGCACCACGATCCGGTCCATGTGGGCGATGGTGGACAAACGATGGGCAATGGCGATCACCGTCTTGCCGCCCATCAGGTGGGACAGTGCGCTCTGGACCGCCGCCTCCGTCTCGCTGTCGAGCGCCGAGGTCGCCTCGTCGAGCGCGAGGACGGGGGCGTCCTTGAGGATCGCGCGGGCCAGCGCGATGCGCTGGCGCTGGCCGCCCGACAGCTTCACCCCCCGCTCGCCCAGATGGGCGTCGTACCCCTCGCGCCCGTTGCGGTCGCGCAGGCCGATGATGAAGCCATGGGCGTCGGCCAGATGCGCGGCACGCTCGGCCGCATCCGGCCCCGCCTCGGGGTTGCCGTAGAGGATGTTGTCGCGCGCCGAGCGGTTGAACATCGCGGTGTCCTGCCGGACCATGGCGATCTGACGGCGCAGACCGTCCTGGGTGAGCCCCGCGATATCCTGGCCGTCGAGCAGGATCCGACCCCGTTCGAGATCGTAGAGCCGCAGCAGCAGCGCAAGGAGCGTCGATTTCCCCGCCCCCGACCGGCCAACCAGCGCCACCTTCTCGCCCGGGGCGATGGAAAGGTTGAGCCCCTCGATCCCGCCCGTCTCGCGCCCGTAGCGGAACGTCACATCCTCGAGCCGGATCGCGCCGCGCGGGTGGCGGGGGACCACGGCGTCGCCGCGGTCGCGGATCGCGTGGGGCGGGGTCAGGGTACGCATCCCGTCCTCGACCTCGCCAATGTTGGAAAAGATCTCCATCGCCGTGAACGACAGCCATCCCGACATCTGCGCGAGCCGGGTGGAGACCATCCCCGCGACCGCGATGTCGCCCGCGGTCGCGGCACCGTTGCCCCAGAGCAGGAGTGCCGCCCCCACGAGGCCCACGGGCAGGAGGCCCGCGAGAAACATCAGGAGAAGTCGGAACACCGCCGCGAGCCGCCCGAAATGAAGCGCCGCCTCGCGGTAGGCGGTCACCGTTGCGGTCGCCGCCGCTTCCTCCCGCGCGGTGTGGGCAAAGAGCTTCACGGTCGCCATGTTGGACAGGGTGTCCACGATCTGCCCCGACATCGCCGCCCGCGCCCCGGCCCGTGCCGTGGCCCGCACCCGGATGCGCGGCAGGAACCAGCGGATCAGGAGCACGTAGCCCACGACCCAGAGGCCGAGCACCGCCGCCAGCCAGACCCCCACCTCGCCCATCATCGCAACGGCGCCGAAAAGCGCCGCAAGGCCGAAGAGCAGGGCGTTGCACCCCTCGGAGATCGCCGAGGTCAGCGCGGTCGCGGTCTGCACCTGCTTTTGCGACAGGCGCCCGGCGAAGTCGTCGTCAAAGAAGGTGATGGACTGCCCCAGCGTGTGGCGATGCAGTCGCAACAGGATGAGCGACACGAGGCCGGGATTGATCGACAGACTGGTGATCCCAGCCGAAAGCGCGAGCAGGACCGGGCGTA
>JANNOT010000051.1:0-6738 GCA_031399375.1 Paraoceanicella sp. | reverse complement strand
CGCAGAAAGCGTCGGTTTGCCGCGCGATGGTGACGCAATTTTCACCGGGGGGCGGCTTCATCGGTTTCGCCCGATGCCCGGACGCTCTAGATTGAACGCTTCGATCCATCCCAACACCGGACCGCCGATGGCCCGCCGCTCGCCGCTCGATTTCGACATCTCCGTGACCGCCGACAAGCGTCGGCGGGCGCGGGTGCGCGGCATGACGGGGGCGTTCGAGAGCTCGACCCGGATCTGCGAGCATCCCGGCTGCGAGGCCCGGGGGGCTTACCGTGCGCCCCGCGCGCCCGAGCAGGTGGACGAGTATCTGTGGTTCTGCCTCGACCATGTGCGCGAGTACAACCAGCGCTGGAACTTCTTTCAGGACTACTCGGCTGAGGAGTTCGAGGCGGAAATGGAATCCTCCCGCCTCTGGGGACGCCCAACGTGGAAGCTGGGCGCCGCCCCGCGCAAGCCCGCGAACGGCCATGCGGAGGGCGAAGCCTGGCGCCGCTTCGGCTTCAGCGACCCGCTGGAGGTGCTGGGGGGGCGAACGCCACGATCAACCCGGGCCAGGGCCAGACCGCCACGGCCCCGATGCGCCGCCGGGCGCTGCCGGGAAACGAGCGCCGGGCGCTCGATATCCTTGGCGCGCGCGACGACATGGGAAGGGCAGAGCTGCGGCGGCTCTACCGCGACCTGGTCAAATCGCTGCACCCCGACCTCAACGGTGGCACGCGCGAGGCGGAAGGGCAGCTTCGCGACGTCGTCTGGGCCTGGGACCAGATCCGCGGGTCGCGCAACTTCGCCGACTGACCCGCCCGCCCGCTTGCCCTTGCGCGCCGGGGGGCTAAGGTCGTAAGGGAGTTGCCGCGCGACGGGCAGGTCCGGAAAGGCTCAGACGATGGCGGACGGGGTGACGAACATGCAGACCGAACCGACGGTCGAGGTGTCGGTGCGCGAACGGTTCGGCATCGACAGCGACATGACGGTGATGGCGTTCGCCGAGCCGTCTGACCGGGTGCCAGTTGTCGATCCCACCTACCGCTTCGACCGCGACACGACACTCTGCATCCTTGCCGGGTTCCGCTTCAACCGGCGCGTGCTGATCCAGGGCTATCACGGCACCGGCAAATCGACCCATATCGAGCAGGTGGCGGCCCGCCTGAGCTGGCCATGCGTGCGCGTCAACCTCGACAGCCACATCAGCCGCATCGACCTGATCGGCAAGGACGCGATCAAGATCCGCAACGGCATGCAGGTGACCGAATTCCATGAGGGCATCCTGCCCTGGGCCCTGCGCAATCCGGTCGCCATCGTGTTCGACGAATACGATGCGGGCCGCCCGGACGTAATGTTCGTGATCCAGCGGGTGCTGGAGGTCGACGGGAAACTTACCCTGCTCGACCAGAACGAGGTGATCCATCCCCACCCCTATTTCCGGCTGTTCGCCACGTCCAACACCGTGGGCCTCGGCGACACCACGGGCCTCTACCACGGCACCCAGCAGATCAACCAGGGCCAGATGGACCGCTGGAGCCTGGTCGCGACGCTCAACTATCTGCCCCACGCGGCCGAGACGGAGATCGTGCTGGCCAAATCCCCCGCCTACCACAATGAGGCCGGGCGCAAGACGATCGCACGGATGGTGACGGTCGCGGATCTCACCCGCTCGGCCTTCATGAACGGCGATCTTTCGACCGTCATGAGCCCGCGCACCGTGATCGCATGGGCCCAGAACGCCGAGATCTTCGGGTCCGTCGGCTTCGCGTTCCGACTAACCTTCCTGAACAAGTGCGACGAGCTGGAGCGCCAGACGGTCGCCGAGTTCTACCAGCGCTGCTTCGGCGAGGAACTGCCGGAGAGCGCGGCGAGCCTGAGTTTGGGATGAATGAGGATCTTCGAGATGCCGCAATCGACGCTTGGATTGCGATTGAGAAGAATAAATATGCTTCGAGATATGAGAGTATCGCTTCAGGCGCTTTCTCGGCAGGAATAGTATATTACCTCGATGGCGGATTGGCTCTTTGCTTTATGACAGGTGTACTTCTTACCGCAGTGCAGCAGGCCAAAGCTGAAATTCTTCAAATGTTGCGACGAATGGACCGATCTTCTATTTTCCGCTCTCACCCAGAACTCTATCCGATAGTGAAGGCAGACATCGAAAAGATGAAGGCTGACAAGCGGTTCTGGCGGAGCCTCAATCGTTGACCCAAAAGACCGACAACCCCGCCGATCCGTTCAAGAAGGCCCTGTCCGAGGCGACCAAGGCCATCGCGAACGATCCCGAGCTTGCCGTCTCGTTCTCCGTCGATCCCCCCGGGCTGTCGAACGATGCCGCGCGCCTGCCGCAGGTAAGCCGGCGGATGACGCGGGACGAGGTGATGCTCGCGCGCGGGACGGCGGATGCCTATGCGCTGCGCCTGCGGTTCCACAACCAGTCGACCCATGCCCGCTACGCCCCCCCGGGCGAGGTGGCGCGCGCGGTCTACGAGGCGATGGAGACGGCGCGGTGCGAGGCGGTGGGGGCCCGCGCCATGCCGGGAACGGCGGACAACATCGACGCAAAGCTCGCCTCGGACGCCAAGCGTCTTGGGTATGACGGGATCCGCGAGGCGGGCAAGGCGCCGCTCGCCGAGGCGGCGGGGTATCTCGTGCGGCATCTGGCCACCGGGCGGGCGATCCCGGCGGGGGCGGGGAATGTCATGGACCTCTGGCGCGGGTTCATCGAGGGGCAGGCGGGGGGCACGCTGGACGGGCTCGACGCGGCACTGGGGGACCAGACGGCGTTCGCCAAGCTGACGCGCCGGGTGATCGAGGATCTCGGCTACGGCGATCAGCTTGGCGAGGACCCCGACGACATCGAGGAGGATGGCGAGCCCGAGGCGGGCGAGGAAGACGCGCCCGAGCAGAGCCCCGAGAGCGGCGGCGACCAGGAGGACGAGGAGGGCGACGCCGACCCCTCGGACGAGGACGCGGAAAAGGACCAGTCCCAGCAGGCCCAGGCGCAGGTCGCGCTCGACGATCTGGACGACAGCGAGCTTGCCGAGGCCGAGGAGATGGAGGGCGATCCGCCCGACGATCTGCCGCCGCCCCGTCCGCCCTCGGACGCCGATCCCAACTACCACATCTTCGCGACGGCGTTCGACGAGATCGTCGCGGCCGAGGACCTGGCCGACGCGCCCGAGCTTGACCGGCTGCGCGCCTATCTCGACCAGCAGCTCGATCCGCTCAAGGGGGCGGTCTCGCGCCTCGCCAATCGGCTCCAGCGCAGGCTCCAGGCCCAGCAGAACCGGTCCTGGGAGTTCGACCGCGAGGAAGGGATCCTCGACGCAGGCAGGCTCGCGCGCGTGGTCGCGAACCCCACGACACCCCTGAGCTTCAAAGTGGAGAAGGACACGGAGTTCCGCGACACGGTCGTGACGCTCCTGCTCGACAATTCGGGCTCGATGCGCGGGCGGCCCATCTCGATTGCCGCGATCTCGGCCGACGTGCTCGCGCGCACGCTGGAGCGTTGCCAGGTGAAGGTGGAGATCCTCGGCTTCACCACCCGGGCCTGGAAGGGCGGGCAGAGCCGCGAGGCCTGGCTGCAGGCCGGGCGCAGTCCGCTGCCCGGGCGGCTGAACGACCTGCGCCACATCATCTACAAGTCGGCCGATGCGCCCTGGCGGCGGGTGCGGGCCAATCTCGGCCTGATGATGAAAGAGGGGCTTCTGAAGGAGAACATCGACGGCGAGGCGCTGGAATGGGCGCATCGACGCCTGATGGGCCGGCCCGAGGCGCGACGGATCCTCATGGTGATCTCGGACGGCGCGCCGGTGGACGACTCGACGCTCAGCGTGAACCCGGCCAACTACCTCGAAAAACACCTGCGCGACGTGATCGCGATGATCGAGAAGCGCCGGGCGGTGGAGCTGATCGCGGTGGGGATCGGCCATGACGTGACGCGCTATTACCAGCGGGCGGTCACGATCACCGACGTGGACCAGCTTGCGGGGGCGATGACCGAGCAGCTCGCAAGCCTTTTTGACATCGACCCGCGCGCGCCCCAGCGGGCGATGCGCCAGCAGATCGCAGCGGGCGCGCATCGCGGGCGCTGAAGCCCGCGGGTGTGCAGGTCGGGCGCTGGCGCCCGCGGGTGTGCAGGTCGGGCGCTGGCGCCCGGGCCAAGGGGGAATGCCGATGTTCCAGAGTTTTGACGCGCGCACGACCCCCGCCACCGGTGCGCAACGCCTCGCCGCGCTGCGTGCCGCCATGGCGGCGGAGGGGGTAGCCGCATTCCTCGTGCCCCGGGCCGATGCCCATATGGGCGAGAACGTGGCGCCATGCGACGAACGGCTTGCCTGGCTGACCGGGTTCACCGGATCCGCCGGGGCCTGTGCGGTGCTGATGGATCGGGCGGGGGTCTTTGCTGACGGGCGCTACACGCTCCAGGTCCAGGCACAGGTGGACCTTGCCGTGTTCACGCCGGTTGCGAGCCTCGACGTGATGCTGGCCGACTGGTTGGCCGAGGCACTGCCGCGGGATGCGGTCGTCGGCTACGACCCCTGGTTGCACGGGCAGGAGGAGGTCGAGGCGCTGACGACCCGGCTCGCCCCACGGGGCGTGTCGCTTCGGGCCGTCGGCAACCTCGTGGACCGGGTCTGGTCCGATCGCCCCCCCCGGCCGGCCGCACCGGCCCATGCCCATCCGCTGGGCGAGGCCGCGGGGGACAAGCGGGCGCGTCTCGCGGGCGGGCTCGTCCGCGACGGGGTTGCCGCGGCGGCGATCACCCTGCCGGATTCGCTGGCCTGGCTTCTGAACATCCGTGGCGCGGATTTCGCGCGGACGCCGGTCGTCCAGGCGTTCGGGCTGCTCCACGCCGATGGGCGGGTCAGCCTTTACACCGATCCGGGCAAGTTCGGGCCGGAGGTCCGCGCCCATCTGGGCAATGCCGTGGATGTTCAACCCTGGGACGCGTTCCTGCCCGCGCTTTCGGCGTTCGGGGGTCAGGTGGTGGCGCTCGACAAGGCGACGGCTCCGGCCCGGCTTGCAATCGCGCTGACCGAGGCCGGGGCCACCATCCGCTGGCAGCGCGACCCCTGCGCCCTGCCCAAGGCGCGGAAATCGGCGGCGGAACTCGACGGGATGCGCGACGCACATGTGCGAGACGGGGCGGCGATGGCGCGCTTCCTCCACTGGCTCGACGGTGCGGTGACGGGGGGCCTCAGCGAGATCGATGTGGTCACCCGGTTGGAAGGGATCCGCGCCGAGGGCGGGACCCTGCGCGACATCTCGTTCGAGACCATCTGCGGGTCGGGGCCGAACGGGGCGATCGTGCATTACCGCGTGACGCGCGAGACGGACCGGACGATCGCGCCGGGCGACCTGCTCCTGGTCGATTCCGGGGCGCAGTACGCGGACGGGACCACCGACATCACCCGGACGGTTGCGACGGGGCCGGTGGCGGAGGACGCCGCTCTTGCCTTCACCCGCGTGCTCCAGGGGATGATCGCGGTCAGCCGCGCGCGCTTTCCCGCGGGCGTGGGGGGGCGCGATATCGACGTGCTCGCCCGGACCGCGCTCTGGTCGGCGGGGCAGGACTACGACCATGGCACGGGGCACGGGGTGGGGGCGTTCCTCGGCGTGCATGAGGGGCCGCAGGCGATCTCGCGCCGCAATGTCGTGCCGCTCGAACCCGGGATGATCCTGTCCAATGAGCCCGGCTATTACCGCCCGGGCGCCTTCGGGATCCGCATCGAGAACCTCGTCGTCGTGACCGAGCCCGCGATCCCCGCGGGCGGTGAGCGCGCGATGATGGGGTTCGAGACCCTGACCCTCGCCCCCATCGACTGTCGGCTGATCCGCGTGGCGCTGCTGACGCCGGTGGAGCGCGACTGGATCGATGCCTATCACGCCCGTGTGCGGGGCGAGATCGCGCCGCTCGTCCCGCCCGAGGTCGCGGACTGGCTCGCACGCGCCTGCGCCCCCCTCTGACCCCGAAGGCGCCGCTTGCCATCCGGGCGACCGGCATCGCAGGGTGGACGGGTGCAACGGGGGAGCGGGCGAATGGCCGGACGGCAGATCGTGGTGCGTCGCGCGCCGGGGACCTGGGTGATGAGGGCCGCGGGGGCGGTGCTGGGCGAGACCCGGGCAGCGCTCGAACTGGTCGAGGGCGACTACCCGCCCGTGATCTATTTCCCGCGCGCGGATGCGGGCTGGGCGTTCCTCGAACGCTCCACCCTGGTGACCACCTGCCCGTGGAAGGGGCAGGCGGCGCATTTCCACATCGCCGAGCGCGGCGGTCTGATCGAGAACGCGGCCTGGTCATACGAGGTGCCCGATCCGGCCGTTTCGGCAATCCGGGAGCACATCGCCTTCTATCCCGATAAGGCGACGGTCGAGCGAATCTGAACCGGCAGCCCGCCGCGGACCCCGAGGGTCGGGGAGCTTCGGATTGGTCGCCCGGCCGACTGGTCCCGCATGAAACGGGTCATCTGCGCCTGGGGCGGCAGAGAACGGTCGCTCGGTTGCGAGCCTCCGCCTAAGCCTTCGGGCCCAGCATCTCCTGGGGCTGCACGATCCGGTCGAAGGTCGCTGCATCGACGAACCCGAGACGGACCGCCTCCTCCTTCAGGGTCGTGCCGTTCTTGTGGGCGGTCTTGGCCACCTTTGCCGCATTGTCGTAGCCGATTTCGGGGGCGAGCGCCGTCACCAGCATCAGGCTTTCCCACATCAGTTTGGATATCCGTGCCTCGTCCGCCGCGATGCCCACCACGC
>JANNOT010000050.1:0-8101 GCA_031399375.1 Paraoceanicella sp. | reverse complement strand
CTCGCCTGGGTGCTGACGGTCGTCGTCAACGTGCGGGCATTCGGCTGGCGGCTTCCGGTCCATGTCTATCCGGCGGACTGGGCGGTGCTGGTGGGGGCCGCACTGCTCACGGCCGCGCTCGCCGCGGCGCTCCCGGCCCTGCGGCTCGCGCGGCTTTCACCTGCCGCCCTCCTGCGCGTGTTTGCCGATGAGCGTTAGGGCGCTGCTCGTCTGGGTCGTCGCCTGGCTTGCCCTCGCGCTGCCGGCGGGGGCCCAGGGGTTCGCCGGGCTCGGGACCGATGCGGAGGGCTTCGCGCGGGTCCTGCCGGACCGCCCCCTCACCTTTCCCGCCGACCATGGCGCGCATCCGGGGTTCCGGATCGAATGGTGGTACGTGACCGCGAATCTCACCGGTGCCGACGGGCAGGACTACGGCATCCAGTGGACGCTCTTTCGCTCCGCCCTCGCGCCCGGCGACGATGGTGGTGCGCGGGGGTGGGAGACGCCGCAGCTCTGGATGGGCCACGCCGCGCTGACGACGCCCGATGCGCATCTGTTCGGGGAACGGCTTGCGCGCGGCGGCGTGGGCCAGGCGGGGGTAGAGACCGCGCCCTTCCGCGCCTGGATCGATGGGTGGGCGATGGCAGGGGCCCCCGACCTGCGCACGCTCACCCTGACCGCCGCCACGCCCGCGTTTTCCTACGACCTGCGCCTGGCCACGGAGCATGCGCCCGTCCCCCACGGGGCCGGCGGCTACAGCGTCAAATCCGAAGGCGGGCAGGCGAGCCACTATTACAGCCAGCCCTTCTACACGGTCGACGGCACGCTCGACATCGACGGCCGGACGGTCCCGGTCACCGGGCAGGCCTGGCTCGACCGGGAATGGTCGAGCCAGCCGCTCGCCGGGGATCAGGAGGGGTGGGACTGGCTGTCGCTCCACCTCTCGGACGGGCGAAAGCTGATGGCATTCCAGCTTCGCAGCGCGGCGGGGGCGCCGTACACATCCGGCACCCTGATCTCGCCCGACGGCACGCCACACCCGCTCGGCCCCGGCGCCATCATCCTGACGGCGGGGGCTACGGCACCGGTCGCTGGGCGCCGCGTGCCCGTCGGCTGGCGGGTCGAGGTCCCGGGCGAGGCCATCGACGTAACCGTCGCGGCCATCAACCCCGGGGCGTGGATGGGGACCCTCTTTGCCTATTGGGAGGGGCCGGTCCGCATCGGCGGCAGCCATGGCGGCCGCGGGTATCTGGAAATGACCGGGTACCGCTGAACTCCGCAGCGCGGCACTCAGATCAACGGAATCGTTGAGCTTTCGCGATTCCCGAGGATGGACAGCGCTGCGCCCGCGACCCGCGGGGCGGCACGGGGCTCAATCCAGGATCCCCGGCCAGGGTCCGTCCGCGGTACCGATGGCAAGCGCGCCGTCGCGGCTCGACCCGAGATACCAGAGCCTGAGCCGTCCGCCCTCGATCAGCGCGGCGGGTGCTAGCACCTGGTGGCCGTCCGGGGCGTCGTCCGGTCCGCGGGTCAGGAGCGGCGCGGCCCGGAACGTCCACGGACCGCCGATCCCGGGCGCGGTGGCAAGGCCGATCGTCCGCTCCTCGCCGCGCAGCCCGGTGAAGAAGAGAAGGTAGCGCCCATCGGGTGCCTTCAGCAGATAGGGTTCGGCGGCGCCGTCGCGCATCCAGTCGGGCTCGGGCAGGCCGGGCCCAGCAATGGGCGCCGCGGCCTTTTCCCAGGCGACCCCGTCGGCGGACCGGGCAGACAGCAGGAAAACCCCCGCCACCCCCCCGGTTCCGGTCAGGTCCGAATAGGCATGCCCGGCATAGACCATGTGAAAGACGCCGTCCTCAACCACCACGGTCGGGCTGTAGACCGCGTCCGGATCGCCCCCGCCAGCCGAGGGCGAAAGCACCGGCCCCTCGGGATCGCGGACGAAGGTGACGCCGTCCCGCGACCGCGCCCGCCAGAGGGCGGAGGGGAACCCCTTGGCCAGCGTTCCCTGATCGCGGTAGCCCGCGAAATAGAGCCAAACCTCGTCCCCGACGGCGAGCAGGGCGGGGGATTCGACATTCTCGGCGGCGGTACCCGGCTGCCCCGCGACGGTCAGGCCCCGGACCGTTCCGCGCGGTGCGGCCACCGGCTGCCAGTTGCGCCCGTCGCGCGCACGGACCTGGGCGATCACGGTGCGCCCCGTGGACAGGTCGAGATCGGTATAGGCCATCCAGAGCTGATCGCCCCGGCGCAGCAGCGCAGGGTCCGACGCGATCGCCGTGCCGGTGTAGAAACTGCCCGAGCGCACGAGTTCGACCGCCTGCGCCGCGGTGCCGACCAGACCCAGGGCGACGATCAGTGCACCCATGCCCCGTGCGCACGCCATGCGGTCCTCTCCTCTGCTGCCCGCGACCGAAGCCATCGGCGCGCGCGCGTCCGGTCCCTAGCTGACGAGCGCGCGGAATTCCTCGATCACCCGCCGGTAGGTATCGCGCTTGAACGGGACAACCTTTTCAAGAAGCGCATCGGGGGCGAGCCAGGTCCAGCGGCTGAATTCGGGATGGGCCGTGGCGATGTCGATGTCGGTGTCCTCGCCCAGGAAACGCAGCAGGAACCAGCGCTGCTTCTGGCCGCGGTACCGCCCCTTCCAGAGCTTCTGGACCAGGTGCGGGGGCAGGTCGTAGGGGATCCAGTCGGCGGTCTCGGCCAGGATTGCCACCTTGTCGGCGGTGATCCCGGTTTCCTCCCAGAGCTCGCGCAGGGCGGCCTCGCGCGGGTCCTCGCCCTCGTCGACGCCGCCCTGGGGCATCTGCCAGGCGGGGCCCGGGCTGTCGATCCGCTGGCCTGCAAAGATCCCGCCCTGGCGACTGACAATCATCAAACCGACGCACGGGCGATAGGGCAGGGCTGCGATGGCCTCGGGCGTCAGGTCCGGCACGATCAGGCGCTCCTTCTGCGGCAGCGGTCGGGCGCAATGCCCGCCGCTGGCCGGAAAGGTTAGCGCGTAGGCTGGAGCACCGACAACCCCTTGAGCACGTCGAGCGCGTAGGCGAGCTGCAGGTCCTCGGCACGCAGCTTCGCCGCCGCCTCGACCCGGGCGCGCTCGTCGTCGAACTGGCGCTTTTCGTCCTCGGTCAGCGTGCTTTCCAGGCTGCCGCGCAGATCGGCCTCGGACCGGGGCGGACGGGCAGGGTCGGCCCCCTCGGCGGCGGCGGCCAGCGCGCGTTCCTCGACGAGGATGTCGGGCTCGATCCCGAGCGCCTGGATCGACCGGCCGGACGGGGTGTAGTAGCGCGCCGTGGTCAGCCGGATCGCCCCCTCGCCCTGCAGCGCCATGATGGTCTGCACCGATCCCTTGCCAAAGCTCTTGGCGCCGATCAGCACGGCCCGGCGATGGTCCTGCAGCGCGCCCGCGACGATCTCGGATGCCGAGGCCGAGCCGCCATTGATCAGCACCACCAGGGGCTTGCCCATGGCGAGATCGCCCGGGGTCGCGTTGTAGCGATCGCCCTCCTGGGGATTGCGCCCGCGGGTGGACACGATCTCGCCCTTGTCAAGGAACGCATCGGACACCGCGACGGCCTGGTTCAGAAGCCCGCCGGGGTTGTTGCGCAGGTCGAGGACAAAGCCCGAGACGTTGTCGATGCCCCCACGCTTTTCCACCTCGGCCTTCAGCCCCTCTTCCATCTGGGCCATGGTCTGTTCGTTGAACGTGGTCACGCGCAGGACGACCACGTCGCCCTCGGTCCGCGCGCGCGACGCGCGGATCTTGATCGTGTCGCGCACGAGCGTGACCTCGAAGGGTTCCTCGGTCCCCTCGCGCACGATGGTGATTTTGACCTCCGACCCGATGGGCCCGCGCATCTGGTCGACCGCGTCGTTCAGGGCCATCCCGAGGACGGATTCACCATTGAGATGGGTGATGAAATCACCCGACTGCAACCCCGCGCGGGCGGCGGGCGTGTCGTCGATGGGCGAGACGACCTTGACGAACCCGTTTTCCATCGTGACCTCGATCCCGAGGCCGCCGAACTCGCCCTTGGTCTGCACGCGCATGTCGTCGAAATCGGTGGGCGGCAGGTAGCTCGAATGGGGGTCGAGCGAGGTGAGCATGCCGTTGATCGCCGCCTCGATCAGGTCCTTGTCCGTCGTCTCTTCGACATAGGACGAGCGGACGCGCTCGAAGATGTCGCCGAAGAGATCGAGATACTCGTAGGTGCTGCGGGCCTCGGGCGCCTCCTGGGCGACCAGGGGGCCGACGAGCTGGCTGGTGGCCACAACACCGACGAGCGCACCGCCGAGGGCGGCCAGGGCAAGTTTGGTCATCGTCATCCTTCCTGTTGCGGCACCGGGCGAAACCAGGGCGTGGGATCCACGGGTTCTCCGCGTTCCCGCAATTCCATATAAAGCGTTTCGGGGGCAAGCGTGCGGTTTCCCCGGGTCGCATCGATCAAAAATTCTTCATTGTCCGGTTGCGACCCACCCAGGACCCCCACGGGCTCGCCCGCCTCGATCACCTCGCCGGGGATCCGGTCCACGCGGCCGAGGCCCGCGAGGACCAGAAGATAGCCGTCCTCGGGTTCGAGGATGGCGATCAGGCCGTAATCGAGGAACTCTCCCGCATAGCGCAGGGTGGCGCGCCAGGGGCTGACGACAAGCGTCTGGGGTGCGGCCTCGAACACCAGACCGGGACGCGCGAGCCCGGTCGCGTCGGGCTCTCCGAACCCGCGGGCGAGGGTACCCGCGACGGGCAGGGGCAGGCGCCCGCGCGCCTCGGCAAAGCCGCGGCCCGGCTCGGTCGCAGGGGCAGCGGCAAGCGTGTCGGCGAAGGCCCGCAGGCTGCGGGCCCCGGCGCGCAGGGCCGCGATCTCGGCAGGGGCCGGGGGGGCGGGGGCCGCGCGCTCGGAAAGGGCCGCGGCAAGCGCCGCGCGCGCATCCTGGACCCCCGCGAGCCCGGTCCGCAAAAGCTCGGCCGCCGCACGCTCGGCATCCCCGGTCGCCTCCATGTCCGATAGCGTGGCCTGCAGGGTGATCAGCTCGCCCTCGAGCGCGGGCGAGATGTCGGCGACCAGCATCGCCGCCCGCGCCGCCCCAAGCGGGCCCGCGGGGTGCAGGAGCTGGGTGGGGGCGGGCGAAAGCTCGATGGTCTGGAGGATGCCGAGCACGCCCGCGAGCACCTCGCGGCGCGCCGCGACATCGCCCTGAAGGGCCGCCATCCGCCCCGAAAGGCCCCGCAGGCTGGTGCGCAGCGCGGCCAGACCGGTCTCATAGGCCGCCACCGCCTCGCCATAGGCCGCAAGCCGGTTCTCCGCGCCCTCGGCCCGCGCCAGCCGTTCGGCCGCGAGCGCGATCTGCGCCGCCGCACGCTCCACCGCCTCGGGCGTCGCCGCAGGCGCGCCGAGCGGCGCGGCCAGAAGCGCGACGAGCAGGAGCGCGCGGATCACCTGGGCACCAGGAGGCTTCGTCCGGTCATCTCGGTTGGCTGGGGCAGCCCCATCAGCGCGAGCAGCGTCGGCGCAAGATCGGCGAGCCGCCCGCCATCGCGCAGGAGCATGCCGGGCGGCCCCCCGACCAGCGCCACGGGCACGGGGTTGAGCGTGTGGGCCGTGTGCGGCCCGCCCGTGACCGGATCGACCATCAGCTCGCAGTTGCCATGGTCCGCGGTCAGCAGCATCGCCCCCCCCACCGCCGCCAGCGCGTCCACCACCGCACCAAGCCCTCGGTCCACCGAGGCGCAGGCCCGGATCGCGGCCGCAAGATCGCCGGTATGTCCCACCATGTCGGGATTGGCGTAATTCGCCACGATCAGGTCATGGGCCTGGCCCCGGATCGCGCCGACCAGATGCGCCGTCACCTCGGCCGCCGCCATTTCGGGCGCGAGGTCATAGGTCCGCACCCGGGGGCTGGGCGCCATCACCCGCGCCTCGCCCGGATAGGGCGCCTCGACCCCTGCATTGAGAAAGAAGGTGACATGCGGATACTTCTCGGTCTCGGCCAGGCGGAGCTGCGTGCGATGATGCGCCGCGACCCAGGCGCCAAGCGTGTTGGTCAGCGGAATGGGTGGAAACATCGCGGGCATCAGCGGATCGAGCGCCGCGCCGTAGCTGACCATGCCGAGGCTCGCGGCAAACCGCACCCGGCGCGGTCGGGCGAAGGCCGCGAAATCCGGATCGAGCAGCGCCGCGAGAAGCTCGCGCGCCCGGTCCGCGCGGAAGTTCAGGCAGAACAGCCCGTCACCGTCGCGCATCGGCCGGGACCCGCGCAGCACGGTCGGCTGAATGAACTCGTCGGTCTCGCCCCGGTCATAGCTGCCCATGACCGCCTCGGCTGCCGAGAACGCGCCGCGCCCCTCGGCCTCCTGCATCGCCAGCACGGCGCGTTCCACCCGGTCCCAGCGGGTGTCGCGGTCCATGGCGTAGAATCGCCCCGTGACGCTCGCCACCCGCGCACCGTCCGGCAGCGCGGCGACGAGCCCGCGGACCTGGCCATAGGCCGATTTCGGCGCCACATCGCGGCCATCGGTGATCGCATGGACGGCGACCGGGAGCCCGGCCGTGACGAGCACCCGGGCCGCGGCCAGCATGTGCGCCTCGTGCGCGTGGACCCCGCCGGGCGAGACGAGGCCGACCAGATGGGCCGTCCCCCCCGACGCGCGCAGTGCGGCGATGAAGCGGCCGAGGGCCGGGTTGGTCGCGAACGCACCATCCGCGATCGCGGCGTCGATCCGCGGCAGGTCCATCCACACCACCCGCCCGGCACCGATATTGGTGTGCCCGACCTCGGAATTGCCCATCTGCCCCAGGGGCAGGCCCACATCGGGCCCGTGCGCGGCCAGACTGGCCGACGGACCCGTGGCCATCACGCGGTCATAGACTGGCGTGTCGGCAAGCACGACCGCGTTCGCCGCAGGCTCCGCCCGCAGGCCCCAGCCATCGAGAATGCAGAGCACGACGGGCTTGGGCGGCATGGCGGGGTCCGGGGCTTGGGCGTGCGGGGCAGTCATGCCTAGACCCGCCGTCCCCCGGGGGCAAGGGCCGCCCGGGCATCAGACCCGGTGGTAGGGCAGCCCGGCCAGGATCGTGGCGGCGCGGTAGAGCTGTTCTGCGATCATGACGCGCACCAGAAGATGGGGCCAGACCATGGGGCCGAGCGCCACGCAGCGTGCCGCCGCGGCACGGTAAGCGGGGTCAACGCCGTCGGCCCCCCCGATGGAGACGCAGAGATCCCGCGCGCCGCCATCCCGCAGAGCGGCAAGGGCGGCGGCGAAGCCGGGCGAGTCCATGGTATCGCCCCGCTCGTCGAGCAGCCAGGGCACCGCACCGACCGGATGCGCCGCGCGGAGCAGCCCCGCCTCGACCCGAGCGCCGCCACCCTTGCGGTCCTCGATCTCGACCAGGCGCCCCGGCCCGAGACCGAGCGCGCGGCCGGTGCGGGTGAAGCGGTCGAGGTAATCCTCGACCAGCGTCGCCTCGGGCCCGGCCCGCGCCCGGCCGATGGCGAGGATCGTGACGCGCAACCGGCCGGGTGCCTCAGGCGGCGCCGGCCAGCCGCTTCACCGCGTCGCCCTGGGGAAGCCACATCTTTTCGAGCTGATAGAAATCGCGCACTTCGGGGCGAAAGATATGCACGATCACGTCGCCCGCATCGACCAGCACCCAGTCGGACACCTCGAGCCCTTCGGCCCGGGCCCGCACGCCCGCGCCGTCGCGCAGCCGGTCCATCAGTTTTTCGGAAATCGCCGCCACCTGCCGGGTGGACCGCCCCGAGGCGATGACCATGAAATCGGCAACCGTGGTCTTGCCGCGAAGGTCCACCTGGACCACGTCCTCGGCCTTGTCGTCATCGAGCGATGCGAGCACCGCGGCGAGGATGGTCGCACTCGCCTGCGTGTCGGCCGCGGCCTTCGCCGCCGATCGTGCTGCCGCCGTCTCCGCTGCCGCCGTCTCCGCTGTCGCCGTCCCTGCCGCCGTTGCTGCGCGGGTCGGGATCCCTGCCGTCTGGCTATCGTTCAGAACCTTGTCCTCCCAGGAGATGGCCACGATCACCGCGGCTCATTCACCCGACAGTACCGCAAATGCGCAGCCATCTCAAGAAAGGGGCCGGACGGGAGGGGGTTACCCGAGGC
>JANNOT010000031.1:0-9399 GCA_031399375.1 Paraoceanicella sp. | reverse complement strand
GGCCAGTATGCGCAGGTGCCGGGGCGCGTCAATCGCGGCGCGGATGGATCAGCGCCGGAAGCGCGCCATCAGATCCTCGTCCCGCCGCGCGGCCACGATCCGGGCCGTCTCGGCGACGCCAAAGCTCAGGTCGGCCTCGGTATGGTCCGAGGTCAGGAAGAAGCGCAGCCGCGCCTGCTTGTCGGGCACGGCGGGGGCGAGGATCGGCATGGCCGTCACTCCCGCGCGCAACAGGTCATCGGCGATGAACGCGGTGCGCAGCGAATCCCCGATCAGGACCGGCGTCACGGCGTAGCCCGCCGAATAGCCGGTATCGAGCCCCGCTTCCTGCGCGCGGGTGCGGAACACGCGCCCGTTCTCGGCCAGCCGCGCCACCCGCTCGGGCTCGCGCAGCATCACCGCCAGCGCCGTCTGCGCCGCGGCGGCGAGCGGGGCGGCGAGGCCCACGGAAAACACGAAGCCCGGCGCGGTGTAGCGCAGAAGGTCCACGAGCGCCCGCGATCCCGCGACATAGCCCCCGCAGCTCGACAGCGTCTTGGACAGCGTGCCCATCCAGATCTCGACCGAGCCGGGGGCAATGGCGTAATGCTCGGCGATGCCGCGGCCCGTGGCGCCGAGCACGCCGAGCGAGTGCGCCTCGTCTACCATCAGCCAGGCGCCGTGCCGGGCCTTGACCTCGATGAATTTCGGCAGGTCGGGGACATCGCCGTCCATCGAGTAGAGCCCTTCGATGACGATCAGCACCCGCTCGAACTGGCGACGGACCCGGGCTAGGGTCTCGTCCACCCAGGCCCAGTCGTTATGGGGAAAGCTCATGCGCTGCGCGCCCGACAGGCGCACGCCCTCGGACACCGAGTTGTGGATCAGCCCATCGACCAGGACGAGATCCTTGGGCCCCAGCAGCGTCCCGATGGTGGTCACGTTCGTCGCGTGGCCCGAGACCATCACGACGCAATCCTCGGTCCCCAGCGCCTGGGCCAGATCCTCCTCGAGCGGCCGGTGGTAGGGATGCTCGCCCCCCACCAGACGGCTCGCCCCGGCGGATATCCCGTGGCGCTCGATTGCGGCGGCCGCGGCGGCGCGCACCTCCGGGTGATCGTTCAGGCCGAGATAGTTGTAGGACGCAAAGCTCACGCAGTCCCGTCCGCCGACCGTCGCCCGGGTGGCGTGGCGGGTGTCGTGGACACGAAAGAACGGGCTGTCGAGCTTCAGGATCTCTGCCGCGGCATGCTTCATACGAAGCTCGCGGTAGGCTGGCAGGGCGGCGAAGTCGAACGCGGCAGCCGGGGGCGCCGCGACGGGCTCGGACAGGGGCGCGCCCGGCGCCTGGGCCCGGGCGAGCCGTGCGGTGCGCGCCTGGCGCAACTGGTCGAGCATCATCCTGTCGGTCATCGGCGCCCCTCGCCCACGGAAAGGCCGGCCCGCTCGGCCACCCGTTCCACAATCTCCGCATCGATGACGTCGGCCGCATCGCCCAGATGCCGGGCCACGATCCGGTCCGCCATCTGGTCGCCAGTGGACGCCCCCGCCTCGCCGCGCAGTTGCGCGACGATCCGCGCCGAAAGCTGCACCAGCGTCATCCCATCGCCGATCGAGAGCAGCGGGATCGTGACTCCCATCGCCTCCTCGGCCGCAAGTTTCAGGTCCATCGCCATCAGCGAATCGAACCCCAGTTCGGTCAGGGGCTGGTAGGGGTCGATGTCGCCGACCGCCTGGCGGAGAATCCGCGCCGCCTCGACCGCCAGCGCCTCGGCCACCGCCCGCGCCGCCGCCTCGTCATCGAGCCCGTCGAGCCGGGCGAGCAGGTCTGCCGCACCCTCGGACACGCCGCCCGCCTCGCCCCGGTCGATCCGCTCGAAGAGCGGCTCGCCAAGAACCGCGAGATCGCCGGCAAGCGCGCCCCAGCGCATGGGCGCATAGGCGATCGCCGCCTCGCCCGGTGCCGCCGCCAGGATCCGGCCCAGCCCCGCCAGCGCCTCGGCCGCCGTCAGCATCCGTCCCCCCAGCCGCTTGTCGAGCAGATCGCGCGTACGCGTGTCGCGGGCGAGATACCCCTGGTCCCCGATGGGGCCCCAGGCGATGGCGAGGCCCGGCAGCCCCGCCTCGCGCCGCGCAATGGCGAGCGCCTCCAGATACCCGTTGGCGGCGACATAGGGCAGCTGCCCTGGGTTCCCGAAAAGGGTCGTGATCGAGGAAAAGAGCACGAAATGGTCGAGCGCGATGCCCCGCGTCAGCACGTCAAGGTTCAGCGCCCCGCCGATCTTGGGCGCCATCACCTCGCCCATCGCATCGGGCGTCAGATCCGCGGCGAGCGCGTCGCGCAGGACCATCGCGGCATGGACGACGCCGCGCAGCGGCACCTCGCCGCCCTCGATCTCGTCGATCAGCGCGCCCAGGACCGCCCGGTCGGTGATGTCGACCGCCCGCACCTCGACGGTGATCCCCCGGGCGCGCAGACGGTCGAGCGCCGGGGCATCCGCCGCGCGCGGCGCGCCCGATCGGCCGGTGAGCCAGAGCGCCTCGGCCCCCTGGTCCGCGAGCCAATCCGCGGTCGCAAGGCCGAACCCGCCGAGCCCCCCCGCGATCAGCCACGCGCCGCGGATGGGCGCGACGGGCGCGCGGGGCCGGGGCGCGGGCCGGGGCGGCGGGCGCACCACGATCTTGCCCACGTGGCGCGACTGCTGGAGCAGACGGAACGCATCGACCACCTCCGCCGCCTCGAACACCTGGACGGGCGGGGGCGACAGCGTCGCGGTCGCAAACCCCTCCGCCACCTCGGCCAGCAGGGTGCGGGCGAGATCGGGGCGCTGGGACAGAAGCTGGTCGGCATCGACGCCGAAATAGCTCAGGTTGCGCCGGAACGGCCGCAGCCCGACCCGCGTATTGGCGTAGAAGTCGCGCTTGCCGAGTTCCACGAACCGGCCGAACGGCCTGAGGCAGCCAAGCGAGCGCTCCATCGCCTCGCCCGCGAGCGCGTTCAGCACGACATCGACGCCGGTCCCGTCCGTCGCCTCCATCACCGCCTCGGCAAAGTCGAGTGCGCGGCTGTCAAACACCGCCGCCGCGCCGAGATGGGTCAGAAGACGCCGCTTGGCAGCGCTGCCCGCCGTCGCGAAGACCCGCGCGCCCCGGGCGCGCGCGATCTGGAGGGCTGCGAGACCCACCCCGCCCGCGCCACCATGGATCAGCACCGTCTCGCCGGGTGCGACCCGGGCGAGATGGGCGAGCGCGTATTGCGCGGTCACGAAGATCGTGGGGATCGCCGCCGCCGTCTCGAACGCGGTGCCCGCGGGCATCGGCGCCACCGCCTCGGCCCCCACGGTCACGTGGGTGGCAAAGCAAGCGGGGGCGAACGCGATGACGCCGTCGCCCTTGGCATACCCGCTGGCGGAGCCCGCGCGCACGACCACGCCGGCGCATTCCATGCCGAGCGTGGGTCCGGCAAAGCCGTCCTCCAGCGCCTCTTCGGGCAGAAGACCCTGGGCCCACATCAGGTCGCGGAAGTTGAGCCCGGTGGCGCGGACCTCGATCTCGACCTCCTCGGCCGCCGGTGCGCGGCGCTGCGCCGGGCGAAATGCGAGGCTGTCGAGGCTGCCCTGCTGGCGCAGCGCGAGCCGAAGCGCATCGCCCGCCCCGCCCGGCGCGGGCAGGACCATCGGCTCGATCCGCGGCGCCAGCGGGCCATGGGCGTCGATCACCACCTCGGTCTCGGCACTGGCCGAGACGAGCCGGGCGCAAAGCTCCTCGGCCAATGCCTCGGGTGTCGTGTCGGCCGCGAAATCGACGCGGAACAGCTTGGTGGCGGGAAACTCGTTGGCGAGCACCCGTGCCCCGAACCAGACCGCCGCATCGGCCCCCGGCATCGCCGTCGCCGCACCCCGCCCGGGCAGTGGGACCGCGCCGCGCGTCACGAGCCAAAGCCTGCGCGGCCGCTCTGCCTGGGCGAGCAGCGACACCAGCGCCGCCAGCCGCCGTTCGGCCGCGGCGAGGGGTTCGGCCTCGGGCGCCGCCAGATGGGCGAGATGCACGACCTCCTCCGCCCCCGCGGGCAGGGGGGCCGCATCTTCCAGCACGCATTGCGCAACCCGCAGGCCCGCGGCGAGCAGCGACGCCTCGATCAGCGAGGCGAGCGCCATGCTCGCGGCCGAGCGGTCCGAGAGCACGAGCAGCGTGGTCCCGGCCACCGCCTCCGGCACGTCAACCCCCAGCGCCGTCTGCCGCGGGCGGGCCGTCAGCACCTCGGCCTCCACCGCCTCCGAGGCCAGGGGCTGGACGCTGACATCGCGGAACCCGCGGCCGAGCGCCTGCGGCCAGTCGGCGATGGCATGCCCGGTGTCGCCGCGGAGCGCGAGCGCAAGGTCGCGCGCAAGCGTCGGGCGCAATTCGACCCCCACCAGCAGGCCCTGGAGCGCGAGCGTGCCCGCCAGCGCCTCGGTCTCGGCGGGCGACAGCGCCGACAGCACGTCCACCGACAGGACCACGTCATGCTGTCCGGGCGCGACCGCGTCGGCGAACGCGACGACATGGAGCGCGGGCGCCGCGACCAGCGTCCGGCGCATCTGGTCCACCACCCGGTCGGACGGATGCGCCACCGTCAGGCGGTCGAACCGCCCGCCCGCCAGCAGCGCCGCGATCGCCGACGGCGGCGGCGCCCCGAGCACGAGCAGGTTGAGCCGGTCGGTCGCGGGCCACGGCCCTGCGACATCGAGCGCCAGCCGCGTGACCGCGGGCCAGACCGCCCGCGCCCGCTGGGTCAGATCGACGCCCTGCGCCGCCTCGCCCGACGGCCCCTCGGCCAAGAGCGCGGGCAGTGCGGTTTCGAGCCGCATGGTCTCGATCAACTCGGCCGCGCGCTGGGGCGCCTCGGCCACCAGCGCCGCGACGAGATCGGCAAGTGCCGGATAGGGGCAGGGCTTTGCAAGCTGCCCACCCCCCCGTCCATCGGGGGCAAAGACCCCGTCCTCGGCCAAAGCGCCCTGAAGCCGCAGCGCGAGCGGGCGGGCGGCCTCGGCCAGCCCCTCGGGCCAGGGCGCCACACCGCCCGCCGGATCGGCGAGGCGGGCCAGCGCATCCCAGGCGAGCCGCCGTGCGGCCGCATCCACGATCAGCGCGCCCGCGTCGGCCTCGGGCAGCGCCGCGGCCGCGATGCCGAGCGCGCGCAGCCGGTTCGCAGGGTTCGCCCAGCCCTTCGGCAGGGCGACCGCCCGATCACGCGGGCGCAGCCGGACCAGCCGCTGCACCCAGGCGAGGCCGTCCCGGCCCCCCCGCCCCCGCAGCCGCGCCGCCTGAAGCCGCAGGCCCCCCACGGTCGCGATCGTGGTGCCACCGGAATCGTGCAGGCTGAGCGCCACTTCCACCCCGCGATCGGTCCGGCGCACCAGGGCGATCCGCGCCCCGGCCGGCGCCCCGGCCCCCGCCGCGACCCGCACCGCCCCGAAGCGGACGGGGAGGAACACCCCCTCGGCCGCGAGCCCGTCGCCCAGATGGGGCAGGACGAGCGGGAACACCCCGTGCATCGCCGCGTCGAGCGCGGTCGGTGACAGCACGAAGCGTCCGGCGCCCGGCAGGGTTTCGGGCGCAAGCACCAGCGCCGCCGCACGGGCACCGACCGACAGGCGCGCCGCGCGGCGGAACGCGGGACCGTAGGCGAGACCGCTCCGCGCCAGGGCCGCGTAGAGCGCAGGTCCCTCCCACGCGGTCCCCCCGCCCTCGCCCGCATCGGGCACCGGGCCAAGCCCGCCCGGCAGCGCGCGCAGCGTGCCGAAGGCGTGCAGCGCCCATTCCCCCTCGCCCAAGCGCGCCCGCGCCTCGATGCGGATCGCACCGGTCAGGGGGTCGGCGGTGGTCCGCAGGCTTGCCGCACCGGCGGGGTCGAGCACGAGGGGGCGCAAGATCTCGAACTCCGTCAGCTCCAGCCCCGCCCGGGGATAAAGCCGCGCACCGGCAGCGAGCGCCATTTCCACAAATCCCGCCGCGGGCATGACGACCGCGCCGTCCACCGCATGATCGGCGAGCCAGGACAGGCTGCGCGGGTTCACATCGGCATGCCAGACCGGATCGCCGATCTGTGACGCACGTCCCAGCAGCGGGTGATGGTCGAGCAGGCCGAAGACATTCGTCCCCTCGCCGCTCGGTGCCGCGCGGAACTGCGCGTTCGACCAGGGTGTGGGGGGCACCCCCTCGGGAAATGCCGCGCGCGGGCCGAAGAATCGGCTCCGGTCCACCGACGCCCCCTCGGCCCAGGCCTGCGCCACCATCAGGCGCACCGGTACGTCCGCCGCCGCGCCCTGGTCGAGCGTGCGCACATGGGTTCCCGCATGGCCGAGCGCACGCAGGCTGTCCCTGACATAGGTGCCGAGCACGGGCCGGGGCGAGATCTCGACGAAGGTCCGGCACCCGATGTCGCAAAGCGCTGCGACCGCATCGTCGAACCGCACCACGTCGCGGGCATTGTGCCACCAGTAATCCGTGTCGAGCGTGCGGCCATGGGCGATCTGGCCCGTGGTCGAGGAGGCGTAGGCGACCTCGCCCTTGGCGGGCTTCAGCCCCTTGAGATCCTCGATCATCCGGCGCCGCAGCGGCTCGACCGCCGGGGAATGGTAGGGGATCTCGACCTCGAGCAGCACGCCCGCCACGCGCTCGGCCCGCCGCAGATGGGCGAGAAACGCCTTGAGCCGGTCCCGCGCGCCCGAAATCGTGACGCTGTGCGGGCTGTTGATCCCCGCCAGCGCCACGCCAGTGATGCCCGACTGGTCAAGCCAGCGGGTGATGTCCGCGGCGCTCGCCGAAACGGCCGCCATGCCCCCCGCGCCGCGCAGGGTGTCGAGCGCAAGCGAACGGGTGTGGATCAGGAGGACCGCGTCCCGCAGGCTGAGGATCCCGGCCGTCGCCGCGGCCGCCACCTCGCCCACCGAATGGCCCGCCACGGCATCGGGTACCAGCCCCTCGGCGGCAAGTGCGGCGACAAGACCCATCTGGAGCGCGAACTGCACCGGCTGGGCCACCACGGCCGCGCCGAGCCGGTCGCCGAGCGCAGGGTCAGCGAGCAGCGCGCAGGGATCCTCGGCCCCCAGCGCGACGAACAACGCCGCGATCTCGTCGAACCGCGCGCGGAATGCGGCGTCCCCGGCATGCAGGTGCAGCCCCATCCCCGCCCATTGCGCGCCGTTGCCCGAAAAGACGAATGCAGTGCGCCCGGGCTGCCGGGTGCTGCGCCCGGTAACCGCGGCGCTGCGATCGCCCGCGCGGTGGCGGGCCAGCGTCGCCGACAGCTCGGCCCCGCTCTCGCCCGGCACGATCAGGCGATGGGGCAGATCCTCGCGCCCCCAGGCAGCCCCGTTCACCAGCGCAGCCGCCTCGATTTCGGGCACCGCGCGGAGCCGGTCGTCCCAGGCGGCGGCGAGGGCGGCCAGGCTCTCGGCGCTCGCGGCCGAAAGCGCAAGCGCCCGGGGGGCCGGGGCGGCGGCCAGCGCGGATGCCTCGGCAGGCCGCGGCGCGCGCAGGATTGCATGGGCATTGGCCCCGCCGAACCCGAACGAGTTGACCGCGGCGCGCCACGGCCCCTGACCCGCCGGCAGCACCACGGGCTCGGTGGCCAGCGCGAGGTTGAGCGCGCCAAACGGGATATTGGGGTTGGGCTCGCGCACATGCAGCGTCGGCGGCAGGATGCCGTGGCGCAGCGCGAGCTGCGCCTTCAGCAGGCCCACCAGTCCCGAGGCGGGCTCGAGATGCCCCACATTGGTCTTGGCCGAGCCGATGGGCAGAGGTGTGCTGCGGTGCCGGCCGAAGACCTCGCCGATCGCCGACGCCTCCACCGGGTCGCCCACGGCCGTCCCGGTCCCGTGTGCCTCGACGAAGCTCAGCCCCTCGGGCTCGATCCCGAACCGCGCGACCATCCCGCGCAGAAGCGCCGCCTGCCGCTCGGCCGAGGGAAGCGCCATCCCGACCGTGCGACCGTCGGAATTGATCCCCGTCGCCTCGATCACGCCATGCACCCGGTTGCCGGACGCCCGGGCGGCGGCGAGGCGGCGCAGCACGAAGACGACCGCACCCTCGGACCGGACATACCCGTTCGCGCTCGCATCGAACGCCTTGCAGAGCCCGTCGGGGGACAGCATCGCGGCGCGCGAGAACCCCACGAAGGCGGCGGGAGACAGCAGAAGGTTTACCCCGCCCACGATCGCCGTGTCGATCCGCCCGGCCATCAGCGCCTCGCACGCCTGATGCAGCGCGTAGAACGACGACGAGCAGGCCGTGTCGACGGTGTAGCTCGGCCCCTTGAGGTTCAGAAGATAGCTCACCCGGTTCGAGATGATGCTGAGCGTGTTGCCGGTCATGAACTGGGCATCGATACGCGCGAGGTCGAGGAAGAAATGGTTGGAATAATCCGAGCTCGACGCGCCGACATAGACGCCCGTCCCCTCGCCGTCGAGGTCGGCGAGCCGGTGCCCGCCATGTTCCAACGCCTCCCACACGACCTGCAGGAGCAGGCGCTGCTGGGGGTCCATCTGCAGCGCCTCGCGCGCCGACAGGTTGAAGAACCCGGGGTCGAAATCCCATACCCCCTCGACCTGGCCCGCGGCCACGCTGTAGCTCTTGCCGCGCTGCGACGGATCGGGATCGTGGATCAGTTCCGCGGGAAAGCGGTCCGCGCCGATCGTGCCGATGGTGCAGCGCCCGGCCGAGAGAACATCCCAGAACGCGTTCGCGTCCGCAGCACCGGGAAGACGGCAGGCATAGCCGGTGACGGCTATGTCGAAACGGGCGTGCTCGACTGTCATGCTCACTATCCCTCGGCGCACTGGACCGTTGTTCGGCCCAACCCCACGACCATATCAAGCAAAACCGGCTCGACAGGCGAAGGTTTCTATTGTGGTGGCGGAACCGCGTCCGCCGCGCCCCCCGGCGTCTACGTCTGCAACTAGAGCACGCTTCCGGCTGGATAATCCAGCCCCTCGCGTGCGCCGCGCATAATTCCCCCGCAGCGCACAAAACCCTGCCCTCATCACGAACCGGAGCCCTCGGGCTCGATCCGGGCCGCAAATCCGCGTGCGGCGAGGTCGGACAGCCGCGGCGGCAGGCGGTTTCCCAGCCAGATCAGGACGGCGAGCGGCCACGGAAAGGTGACCAGCGCCGCCCCCCGCGCGATGCCGCGCAGGATGCGCGCGGCCGCGTCATCTGCCGGGATCTCGAAGGGTTTGAACCCCCGGTGGCGGCGCGACATCGGCGAGGTGACAAACCCCGGGCTGACCACGGTCACGCCCACGCCCAGCGGTCCCAGGGCCCCGCGAAGCGCCGTGCCCCACGCGCGCAGGCCGGCCTTGGCCGCGCTGTAGGCCGGCAGGTCGGGGTGCGGGCGCAGCGCGGCGAGCGAGGCGATCAGCACGATCCGGCCCCGCC
>JANNOT010000496.1:0-4111 GCA_031399375.1 Paraoceanicella sp. | reverse complement strand
ACGATGCCGAGTTCGGCGAGCCGCCGGTCGATCTCACCCATGGGTCCGTCCTTCCGCCATCGCGGTGCCGCTGTCGGGGGGGCGACGCGTCATTCCTCGCGCATCGCCTTGTTGAAATAATCCGTGAGGGGTTTCACGAAGTAGCTGAGCGCACTGCGCTCGCCGGTCTGGATGAACGCCTCGACCGGCATGCCGGGCAGCAACTCCTTGTCGCCGAGCTTCTCGATCTCGCCCGGCTTGGGCAGGACGCGGGCGGTGTAGTAGGAGATGCCGCGCTGCTCGTCGGTATAGGCATCCGCCGAAACCTGGGTGACCAGGCCGCGGATTTCGGGCGTGTTCTGGGCGTTGAAGGCCGAAAAGCGCAGGACCGCCTCCTGCCCCACATGGACCTGGTCAATGTTGATGGGCTCCACCCGGGTGGTGATCACGAGATCGCTTTCCACCGGCACGATGTAGAGGATCGCATCGGCGGCGCGGACCACGGAGCGCACGGCATGGACCACCATGCCGTAGACGATCCCCTTGACCGGCGCGCGCACCTCGAGCCGCGAGAGCCGCTCGATGGTCGAAATCTGGCGTTCGCGCAATTCGTTCTCGCGGTAGTCGAGGTCGCGGGCGGTCGTGATCGCCTCCTCGATGACCGTGGTTTCGGTCTTGAGCACCTCGATCTCAATCTCGGCGATCCGGCCGCGGGACTGGGCGATGGTCGAGATCAGCTCGCCCACCTGGCCGTCGAGCCGCGCTTCCTCGCGCAAGAGCGACAGGACGCGGGTCGCCTCGATCAGCCCCTTGGCCAGGAGCCCCTCGGCCGTGCCGAGTTCCTTGCGGATCAGTTCGAGCTGGATCTTGACCGAGGCCAGCTGCGCCTCGCCGCCCGTGACCTGCTGTTCGGTCTGGATCTGGCGTTCGCGCAGCTGCGACACCTCGCGGGCGCGGGTGTCGGCGCGGGCACGAAAGAGGCTTTCCTGCCCGTCGATCAGTGCCTGCACGTCCGGGCGGGTGGCCGCGAGGTTGAGGATCTCCTGGTCGAACGCGATGCGGTCGGCCTGGTCACGCTCGGCCGACAGGCGGCCGCGTCGCGCGATGATCTCATAGAGCTGGCCCTCGATGATGTTGAGCTCGGAGCGCAGGAGCGTCTCGTCAAAGCGGATCAGGACCTGCCCCGCCTCCACCCGGTCGCCGTCCTTGACCAGGATCTCGCCCACCACCCCGCCATCGGGGTGCTGGACGACCTGGCGATTGGCCTCGACCTCGATATGCCCCACCGAGATCACGGCGCCCGAGATCGACGCCGTGGCGGCCCAGACGCCGGGGCCGAGCACGAGGATGGCGCAGCCGACCGCGCCCCAGACCATGGGGCGCGTGGCCGACCATTTGGGATCGGGGGTCATGGTCATTTCTTCACCTCCACGCCGGTCAATGCCGCGCGCGGATCACCCGTCAGCGTCGGTGCGACCTGGTTGTAGTTCTTGAGATGCTCGCGCAGCACCTCGTCGCGGGGCCCAAAGGCCTTGCGCATGCCACCGTCGAGGATCAGCAGCGTGTCGCACATCGCGATCGCCGCCGGGCGGTGGGCCATGATGATCACGGCCTTGCCATCGTCCTTCATGGTCTGGATCGCGCGGTTGAGCGCGTCCGATCCAATTGAATCGAGGTTCGAGTTCGGCTCGTCGAGCACCAGGATCACCGGGTCGCCGTACATGGCGCGCGCGAGCCCGAGCCGCTGGCGCTGGCCGCCCGAGAGCCGCCCGCCACCGGCGGCTATCCGGGTGTCGTAGCCGTCGGGCAGGCGCAGGATCATGTCATGGGCGCCGGCTTTCTTGGCCGCCTCGACCACCTTCTGGGGATCGGGGCGGGGCGACAGGCGGGCGATGTTCTCGGCCACGGTCGCATCGAAGAGCGCGACCTCCTGGGGGAGGTAGCCGATATGCTGGCCGAGCGCCTCGTTCGAGTATTGCTCGAGCGCCGCGCCGTCGAGCCGGACGCTGCCCGAGGCGGCGCGCCAGATGCCGGTGATGACGCGGGCGAGGGTGGATTTGCCCGCGGCCGACGGGCCGATGACCCCCATGGCCTGCCCGGGCTCGACCCGGAAGCTGACCATGCGCAGGGTCGCCGCCTTTTCGCCCGGGGGCACAACGGTGATCTGTTCGGCCTCGATCAGCGCGCGGGGGCGGGGCAGTTCGGTGCGCTCGGGCTCCTCGGGGGTCTTCTCGAGCAGGTCGGCCAACTGGGTCCAGCCGAGCCGCGCGCGCTGGACGAGCGACCACTGGCCGATCGTCTGCTCGATGGGCGCGAGCGCGCGCCCGAGCAGGATCGAGCCCGCGATCATCATGCCGCCGCTCAACTCGCCCTGCAGCACGAGCCAGGCGCCGAGCCCGAGCATGAGCGACTGCATGAAGTAGCGGAACGCCTTGGAGACATTGCCGATGGTGCCCGACACGTCCGACGCCGTGATCGAGGCGTCGAGCGCGCGGTCGCGCTTCGCCCGCCAGCGCAGGAGGCCCGCATCGCGCATGCCCAGGCCCTGCACCAGCTCGCTTTCCCGCCGCAGCGCCTCGGCAAAGTTCTCGCTGTCGGCCGAGGCCATCGTCGCCTCGTTCAGCGGGCGCTTGGCGATGATCTGGTTGAGCACGGTCAAAAAGATGATGATCGCCCCGCCCGCGAGCGCCGCCATCCCGAGCCAGAAGTGAAACATGAAGAGCAGCCCGACGAAGACGGGCGTCCAGGGGATGTCGAACACGGCAAACGGGGCGGGCGAGGCGAAGAGACGCTGCACCGCCTCCAGATCCTTGAGCCCCGAGGCGGGCTTGGTGCGTTCGTCCGGCGCCACCGACCTGCGCAGCACGGCGTCGAAGACCCGCTTGTCGAGCCGCGTCTGGAACTTTGCCCCGATCCGCGACAGCACGCGGGCCCGCGCATAGTCGAGCATCGCCGAAAGCGCATAGAGCAGGATCGTCAGGACCGAGATCGCGACCAGCGTCGCCTCGGACCGACTCGTGAGCACCCTGTCATAGACCTGGAGCATGTAGAGCGGCCCGGTCAGTGCGAGCAGGTTGACCAGAAAGCTGAACACCCCGATCCCGAAAAACAGCCCGCGGGTCCCGCTGAATCCGGATCGAAGTTCGGCAAACCCGTCCTTGAACTTTGGCCGCGCTGCCATTCACCGCACTCCTCACCTGATGGACGGCGGAGGGGGCTCCGCCCGAAGATAGTCTCGTCGGCCCGCCCCACGGCCACGCCTATACCATGCGCGCCGCGGCGCGCAAATTCCAACCGCGTCCCGCCATGCGCGCCAGTGTGGACGCAGGATCGGAAAGGAAGGGTTGACGTGTGCCCGCACGCGCAGCGGGCGGTGCGGGAACCGGGCAGAGTTTTTGACGATGCCGCGCCGATCCCCTATGGTCACGCCGTTCGCGATGGGGCGGGCGATGCGAGGTGCGACGATGGTTCTGGACAGCCGCGGTTCGGCGCGCCCGCGTGGCTGCGCGGCGCTTGGCGTGCTGGCGCTGGTCGCCGCCTGTGCGGGTCCGGCGCCGGACGGGGCGCTGATCGCTGATCCCTACGAGCCGGTGAACCGGGCCGTGCATGTGGTCAACAAGGGGCTGGATACGGTGATCCTGCGCCCGGTGTCCTACGCCTATGACGCGCTTGCCCCCGAACTGTTGCAGTTTCTGGTCACCAATGCGGCGTCCCACCTGACCCTTCCTGCGACCGCGGCGAACCATCTCCTCCAGGGATCGCCCATGCGGGCGCTGTCCATGGCCGGACGGTTCGGGCTGAACACCGTGTTCGGGGCGGCGGGCATGCTCGATCCCGCGACAGAGTTCGGCCTGCCGATCGATCTGGCCGATTTCGGCCAGACCCTGCATGTCTGGGGCGTCCGGGAGGGGGCCTATGTCGAGCTGCTGCTGTTCGGGCCCAGCACGGAACGCGACACGATCGGGCGCGTTGTCGACGTGCTGCTCACGCCGACCACCTACATCACCGCAGGACCCGTGCAGGACGTGGCGCTCGGCCTCCAGGGCCCGACCGGCGATCGTCCCCGTCGCCCGGCACTCCCCCGCGGTGTTCGGGTACGTCGTGGACCGTCTGGCCCGCTGACCGGGCGTGG
>JANNOT010000436.1:0-2066 GCA_031399375.1 Paraoceanicella sp. | reverse complement strand
GCCACGGCCTCGTCGATCTGCGCCTCGTGGACATCGTGGGGCGTCGCGAGGATCACGGCCTCGACAGCCGGATCGGCGAGCGCGTCGTCATAGTCGCGGGTGACGGGAAAGGGGAAGCCGTCAGCGGGCCCCGGCTCGACCCCCCGGACGATCGCGATCCGGTCGGGGACGGCGGCGAGGACGGCCGCCATCTTGCGGCCCCACCAGCCCAGGCCGACCATGGCGACGCGGAGCGCGGTCAACGGTTGTCCATCCGCTTGAGGAACGGGCGGATCGAGACCGTCTCCCAGATCCCGGCCGCCTTGAAGGGGTCGTTGTCGTTGAAGGCGCGGGCGGCCGCGTCGTCGTCGGCCTCGATCAGGAAGCAGCTTCCGATCATGGTCGCGTGGTCGTCGGCGAGCAGCGGGCCGGAGATCACGATCTTAACGGGCGGGTCCGACAGGTACGCCTTGTGCGCCTCGTAGTTCGCGAGGCGCGTCTCAACGGCGCCCGGCCGGTCGAGGCAATGGACGATGTAGTGCATGAAATCCTCCCTTAGGCCGCCGAATACCCGGCATCGGCCATGATGAGCTGTCCCGTGATCCCGCTCGCCGCATCCGAGGCGAGGAAGGCGACGGTGTCCGCGATCTCGCGCGGGGCGAGCAGGCGGCGCATGGGAATGTCGTCGAGCCAGCGGGCCATCACCTCGGGCTGCGTGAGCCCGACCTTGCGCAGCATGTCGGTGTCCGTATAGCCGGGTCCGACAGCGTTGACCCGCACGCCCCGGCCCGCCCATTCCACGCCCACGACGCGGGCGAGGTGGGCGACGCCCGCCTTGCTCACGTCATAGCCCGCGTGAAGCTCCGGCCGGACCGCCTTCACGCCCGCGATGGAAGAGATCGCGATGATCGATCCCCGCCCGCGGGCGAGCATCGCCCGGCCGAAACCGCGGATGCACCAGAACACGCCGTCGAGGTTCACTTCCATCACCCGGCGCCAGTCGGCATCGGGGTGGGTCTCGGTCGGGCTTTCGTTCACCACGCCTGCGTTGGCGACGAGGATGTCCACCGGCCCATGCGTGGCCTCGATCGCCGCCGCCGCGTCATCGACGGCGGTACTGTCGGTCACGTCGAAGGGATGCGCGGCGGCCCCGAGGGCTGCCGCAGTCGCCGCCACGTCCGGGTTCACGTCCGACAGCACGACCCGCGCGCCCTGCCCCGCCAGTCCCTCGGCAATCGCCGCACCGATGCCGCGCGCGGCCCCGGTGACCACTGCCAGCCGACCGTCGAGGCGGAAGCGGTTCATGCCCCCGACCTGGGGTCGGGGATGATCCGCTCGGCCACGAGCCGCTCGAACACATCGGTGAAGGATGCGAAGCTGTCCTGCCAGTCCAAGAACCCGCGGGTCCGGGAATGTGCCATGTCGTTGAAGCACTCGACCTCACGCCCGAGATCCGCATCGGAGTGCCACCAGGAGGCGAGCTGATCGACGCCATAGGGTTCCAGTCCATGGCGCGCGACGATGCGGTCCCAAATCGCCGCCGCCCCCTCCATCTGGGTCGCGAGCGGCACGGCGTGGCCGGGATAGGGCGCCGCCTCCAGCCCGAACCAGTTGGCGATGCGCGCCCACATCGGTTCCCACCGGAAGAGGTCGCCATTCACGATGTTGAAGGGCACGTTCGCCGCCCGCGGCTCCACCGCCGCCCAGACGAGCTGGCGGGCAAGTATGCGGCTGTCGGTCACGTCCGCCACCGCGCCGTACTGCTGGGGCGAGCCGGGGAAGAGGAAGGGCAGCCCCGCCTCGCGGCAGATGCTCGCGTAGACGCCGAGCGTGACGCCCATGTTCATGGCGTTCCCCAGCGCCCAGCCGATCATGGTGTGGGGCCGGTGGACGGACCAGGAAAAGCCGCGGGTGGCGGCCTGCTCGAACACCTCGTCCTCCTGCGCGTAGTAGAAGTTCTCGCCCGGCAGGCGGGGCTGGTCCTCGCGGAACGGGGTCTGGGGCCTGCCCTTGGCGTAGGCCTCGAAGGGACCGAGATAGTGCTTGGTCCCGGTCACCAGGGCCACGTGGCGGAGCGGCGAGGTGAC
>JANNOT010000412.1:0-2297 GCA_031399375.1 Paraoceanicella sp. | reverse complement strand
GCGGCGGCGGGGCGAATGGCTTGCAGGCTATGCCCCTGGGGGCGACCCCGCGGGGATCGCGCCCTCGGCACCCGCCACGCCCGCCGCTGCACGCCAGCCCGCGTCCCTCATCAGCCGGCGCAACGCGAGCCCGCTCGCCCGGGCCTTCCGCGCCGCGACCACGCTGCTCGACCCGCGGATCCTGGTCCAGCCGTTCCGCCTGCTGCACTACTACAACTACACCCATGTGGCCCCGCGGCGGCAGCTGACCCTGGGGGCGCGGGTGCGCCTCGCCCCCAACGTCTCCTTCGCCAATGCCGCGCGCATCGCCATCGGTGCCCGCACCCAGATCGGCGCGCGCTGCCATCTCTGGGCCGGGGACGCCAATGGGCGCATCACCATCGGCGCAGACACCACCTTCGGCCCCGACTGCTTCCTGACCGCGTCCGATTATGGCATCGCGGCGGGGAGCCCGATCGCGAGCCAGCCGCGGCGCGAGCGCGACATCGTGGTGGGCTCGGACGTCTGGCTCGGCGCAAGGGTGATCGTGACCGCGGGCGTCACCATCGGCGATGGCTGCGTGGTGGGGGCGGGGGCGGTGGTGACCAAGGACCTGCCCCCGGGCTCGATTGCTGTGGGGGTTCCTGCGAAGGTTGTCGGGCACAGGACCTGAGGGGTAACTGTCCGGTCCTGCGGCGAAGTCTTTGTCAGTGCTGGGCGTGTTGTGGGCCCGATCGCGATCGCGGAGAATGCGCATGGATGTTGCAATCTTTGGACTGGGGTATGTTGGCATCGCGATTGCCTGCAGTATTGCGCGTGACGGACATCGGGTTTGGGGCGTGGATGCCAGTGAAAAGCGGGTGCGTGCGGTGGCCGACGGGGTCCCGCCGATTTCTGAGCCCGACGTGCCTGAACTTCTGGCCGAAGGACTGGCCAAGGGGCTGATCCGTGCCACCGCCTCGCCCGCGGAGGCGCTGGCCACTGCAGACATGGCCATCGTCTGCGTGGGTACGCCGTCCGCTGCCAATGGCGCGCACAACATGGGGTTTGTTGCCGAGGTCACCCGCCAGATCGCGACCGCCCTGCCTGAGGGGCGCACCCGCGCCCTGACCGTCGCCTACCGTTCGACCATCCGCCCCGGTACGACCGAAGAACTCGTGGAACCCATATTCCGCGCAGTGTTGGGCGAGGCGCGGATGGAGGATGTGGAGCTGGTCTATTCACCGGCCTTTTTGCGCAAAGGATCGGCCGTCGCCGACTACTTCGCCCCCCCCAAGATCGTCATCGGCACCCGCGACGCCCGGCCGAACTGGGCGATGGAGGAGCTGAACCGCAATCTCGACGCCCCCACCTTCCATGTGGGCTACCGCGCGGCCGAGCTCACCAAGTTCGTTGACAACACCTGGCACGCGGTCAAGGTCGCCTATGCCAACGAGATCGGCCGGGTCTGCCTCGCGCTGGGGATCGAGGCGTCCACCGTGCACAAGATCTTCGTCTCGGACACCAAGCTCAACATCTCGCCCTATTACCTGCGCCCGGGCGGGGCCTTCGGCGGGTCCTGCCTGCCCAAGGACGTGCGCGCGCTCCAGCACATCGCCGCCGATTGCGGCGCCAACACCCATCTGGTGGACAGCCTCCTGCGCTCGAACGAGGCGCACAAGCACCGGCTCTTCGACCATGCCCGCGACGGGCTGATGCCCGGGGCGCGGGTCCTGCTCGCGGGGCTTGCCTTCAAGGCGCTGACCGACGACCTGCGCGAAAGCCCCAATGTGGACCTCGCGCGCAAGTTCCTCGCCGCGGGCTTCGGGCTCGAGATCTACGATCCCGCCATCGATGCCTCCAAGCTCGTGGGTGCCAATCTCGGCTACGCCTATTCCCAGCTTCCCACCCTGGAGCGGATCCTGGTCAGCCGCGAGACGGCCGAGGCGCGGGCCGAGCAGGGGGTCTATGACCGGGTGATCGCGGCGAACGCGACCGTCCGCGACCTGCGCCTGCCCGCGGGCCTGCCGGTGGTCCATACCGGCACGCTCGCCTGATGCGGGCCACCCCGCCCCCGAAACCGGGGGCGGGGTGGGACCAGGGGCGGGGTGGGACCGGGGGCCTCAGGCCGCCAGGATCGCCTGGTCGGGGTTGTAGAAGCTGAACTCGAGCAGGGGCTCGCTCGCCGTCAGCCCGTCGCGCAGCTCCATGTCCGAGAAGGTGGCGTTCGAGGCCCGCCCGGCATCGTCATCGGCGATGAGCACGACCCGGCTGAAATCGCCGGTGAAATGCCTGCCGACCTCGATGTCGTAGCGCACCTGGCCCTCGCCCAGGTCGTA
>JANNOT010000391.1:0-22755 GCA_031399375.1 Paraoceanicella sp. | reverse complement strand
CCCACATGGAAGGTGGGGGCGTCGAGATTGCGGTTCAGCTCCTCCATCGCCCAGTTCGGCCGGGCGTCGCGGGTGCCGATGACGATCTTGGGGGGGGCGAAGTAGTCGGCGACGGCCGAGCTTTCGCGCAGGAATTCGGGGTTGTAGACCAGCTCCACCTCGTCCATCCGCGCCTCGCCCAGCACGGCGCGGAAGATCGGCTCGATCAGCTCCTCGGTCGTGCCGGGGCGGATGGTCGAGCGGTAGGCGACCGTCAGGGGGCGCGTGCGCCCCTCGGGCAGGGCGGTTGCGATCTGGCGGCTGACCTCGGCGATGAAGCCCATGTTGTGCGACCCGTCCGCGGCCGACGGGGTGCCCACGCAGACGATGGCGAGATCGGCCGCGGCCAGCGCCTCGGACGGCGAGGCGGTGGCGCGGATCAGCCCCTTGGCCAGCCCCTCGGTCAGAAGCTCGGGCACGCCGGGTTCCGAGATCGGCGCGATACCCGCCGCGATGGCGCGGACCTTCTTCTCGCTCACATCCACGCCCCAGACCCTGTGGCCCTCGCGCGCGATGCAGCAGGCGGCGGTGAAGCCGACATAGCCCAGGCCGAAAATCGCGACATCCATATCCGTCTCTTCCCTCTGTCCTCTGCCCCGGATCCTGGCCTGCCCCCGGTTGCCACAGTGTTGCTCAGGTCCTGTGCCCGACAACCTTCGCAGGAACCCCCACGGCAATCGAGCCCGGGGGCAGGTCCCTGGTGACGACCGCCCCGGCCCCCACCACGCAGCCATCGCCGATGGTGACGCCCGCGGTCACGATCACCTTTGCCCCGAGCCAGACATCCGCGCCCACCGTGATGTCGCGCTCGCGCCGCGGCTGGGCCGCGATCGGCATGCCCGCCGCGATGCCGTAATCGGACGCGGTCAGGAAGCAGTCGGGGCCGAAGGTGGTGCCTGCGCCGATGGTGATCCGACCTGCGGCGTCCCCGGCCCAGAGATGGCAGCGTGCCCCGATCTGGGTGCCGTCGCCGATGGCGATGCGCTCGGCATTGGCGAAGGAGACGTTGGGGGCGAGCCGCACCCGGGCGCCCAGGGTCAGCTTTCGCCGCGGTGCCACATGGGTGTAGTTGTAGTAGTGCAGCAGCCGGAACGGCTGGACCAGGATCCGCGGGTCGAGCAGCGTGGTCGCGGCGCGGAAGGCCCGGGCGGCCGGGCTCGCGTTGCGTCGGCTGATGAGGGACGCCGGCTGGGGTGCAGCGGCGGGTGCCGAGGGCGCGATCCCCGCGGGGTCGCCCCCAGGGGCATAGCCTGCAAGCCATTCGCCCCGCCGCCGCCAGACCTCGCCCCAGGAGGCGGCGAGCGCCCGGTGCCGCGGCCGCCCCGTCAGGCGGGCGAGGACCCCTGCCCCCAGCGCCCGGCTGAGCGGCCAGGCGGCGAAGAGCGCGCGCGCGACCGGCCGGCGCCAGCCGGGGAAATAGCGGTCGATCAGGGTGATCTTGGCGCGGGCCACCATCACCTGCTTGCCCGCGCGCAGGTCGGCCGAGGCGCCGACATAATGGATGATCTGCGCCTCGGGCGTGATGCGGGGGCGCGCGCCCATCCGGGCGGCACGGCGGCAGAGATCGGCCTCCTCGCCATACATGACGAAGGTGAGGTCGAACCCCCCGAGCGTGTCCCAGAACGCGCGGGTGGTCAGGAGGAAGCAGCCGGTGACGATCTCCACCTCCCGCTCGCTGTCGCGCGCCCAGCCGCCATAGGCCTCGGGGTTGAACCGCGCGCTCGCAGGAAAACTGCGGGCAAGCCCGGTGAGCTGGCAGACGAGGCTCCAGAGCGTCATCTGCCGCCAGCAATTGGTGGGGTTCAGGCTGCGGTCGCCGTAGAGCGTGCGCCCGCCCCAGATCTTCGCCCCCGGCCGCGCCGCGGCGAAATCCATCAGCCGGTCGATCGCCCCGTCCAGGATCACCGTGTCGGGGTTGAGGAGAAGGAGGTAGTCGCCCCGGGCCCGGGTGGCCGCGATGTTGTTGGCGCGCGCAAAGCCGTGGTTGACCGTCTCGGCCATCAGCACGGCACCCGGGAAGCGTTCTGCGATCGCCGCCGCCGACCCGTCGGTCGAGGCGTTGTCGATCACGATCACCTCGTGGGGCGTGCGCGTCTCGGCCGCGACCGATGCCAGGCAGTCGAGCGTCATCTCGCGGGTGTTGTAGCTGACCACGACGATCGAGAGCCGCGGGGGCGCGCGCCCGGACAGGTCCAGGGATGGGTCCGGGGTCTCGGGATCGGGCATCGGGGACGGCATCCTCGGGGGATCGGGCGCGGCGCGGACGGCGGCGGAACGGTCGGGTCGCGGGGCTGGAACGGCAGGGCGGGGCGGCAGATCGGACGCGGGCGGAGCCTACAGATCCGGCCGCTGAAAACAACCCATGGTCATGCTGCGCCGCGGCAAAAATCGCGCCCCGTGTCGCGCGGGCCGCTTCAAAACCCCGCTGCCATCGCCTAAGACCACGGGGGCACCCCCGCGCCCGAAGGACGCCCATGGACAGCGACGACCCCGACCGCCCGCCAGCCCTGCCGCCCCGGGCCGAGGGCGTCGGGGGGGCCGTCGCGGCGGGGGCCGTCCTGATGGTGGGCGCGCGCTTCGTGCTGCGGTTCCTGTCGATCTTCAGCCTCGCCATCCTCGCGCGGCTGCTGACCCCGGCCGATTACGGGCTGATCGCGCTCGCCCTCGTGGTGCTGGGGCTTCTGGAGGTGCTGACCAATCTCGAGCTCACCTCGGCCCTGATCCGCAAGCCCGGGATCACCGCGGCGGAGTACGACACCGCCTTCACCCTCTCGGCCCTGCGCGGGACGCTGTCGGCAGCGGTCGTGGCGGGGCTCGCCCTGCCCTATGCCGCCTTCACCGGCGAGGTGGGGGTGGCGGCGGTGCTGGTCTGGCTTGCGCTCGTCCCCCTGATCGACGGCTTGCGCAACCCGCGCTTTGTGCGGTTCGAGAAGGCGCTGAGCTACCGGCGCGAGATCACGGTCCTCTTTGCCGCGCGCGTGGGCGGGGCGGCGGCGACGGTGGGCTTTGCGTTTCTCTGGCGCGATCACTGGGCGCTGGTGGCGGGGGCGCTGGTGGAGCGGTCGATCTGGTGCGCGATGACCTATGTCTTCGTGCCCCAGCGCCCGGGGCTCAGCCTGTCGGCCTGGCGGGAGTTCGTCGCCTTCGGCGGCTGGCTGACCGGGGCGGGGATCGTGAACTTCCTGAACTACAAGGCCGACACGCTGATCATCGGGCGCGAGCTCGGGACCGCGACCCTGGGCCAGTACAACATGGGCGACCAGATGGCGACCATGGCAACCAACCAGCTGGCCGCCCCCCTGTCGCGCACGATCTATTCGGGGCTCGCGAGCCTCGCCCATGACCGGGCCCGGCTGACGGCCGCGTATTACAAGGCCCAGGCGGGGGTGCTGGCCGTGGTCCTGCCCATCGGGCTCGGCTCGGCGCTCGCCGCCCACGAGATTGTGGTGGTGGTCGCGGGCCCCCCCTGGCTGGCCGCGGTGCCGGTGGTGCAGTTCATCGCCCCGGTGATCGCGGTGGGGCTGATGACCTCGGGCGTGCAGGCGATCGTGATGGTCGAGGGGCAGACGCGGACGCTCTTCTGGCGCAGCCTGTTCCTGCTCGGGATCCGGCTGCCCGCGATCGTCCTGGGCATCTGGGCGCTGGGGCTGATGGGGGTGATCTATGCCCGGGTGTTCTCGAGCCTGGTGCAGACGGGCGTCAACCTGGAGATCGCGCGGCGGTTGACAGGGGGCGGGTTCTTCACGCCGTTCCGCGCGGCCTGGCGCAGCCTGGTGGCCGGGGGCGCGCTGGCGGGCGCGATGCTCGCCGCCGGCGCGGCGCTGCCTGCGGCACCGCTCGGCTTTGCCGCGGCGCTGACCGGGCTGGGGGTCAAGCTCGGCGCGGGGGGGCTTGCCTATGGGGTGGTCCATCTGGGGCTCTGGCAGGCCGCCGGGCGACCGGACGGGGTGGAGCGCAAGCTGGGCGACCTGGTCCGGCGGATCATCCGGCGCCGCGGTCCCCGATGACGCAACCCCGCCATCCGCCCCCCGATCCCAAATGAAAAGGGCGCCTCGCGGCGCCCTTTCCCTGTCCGGTTGCCCGGACCTTGCAGATATGTCAGGCGGCGCGGCGACGCGCTGCGAGCAAGCCCAGCCCACCGATGGCCGTGAGCATGAGCGCAAGGCTCGCCGGGACCGGAACGATCGAGATGGCGATCGATTCGATGTCGAAACCATCGCTCGACAGGAACGGGAAGCCCACGCCAGCTGCGGCCGCACCAGCAAGGCTGCGGTCGATGAAGGCAATGTAGGTAAACGCGCCGTTGATGACGAGCGACGTGCCACCCTGGGCATCGGCGTTACCGAGGAAGCCGAGCGAGACGAAATCGCTCAGATCGGTGATGTCATGGGTGCCGAAATCATACTCGCCAGCCTGGCCGATCAGGATCTCGACTTCTTCGAAGTGGTTGTTGCAGCTCGGGCCAGCACCGTTACAGACGAAGGTCGTCTCGATCACGGTCAGGGCGTTCGAGCCGCTGATCGGTCCGCCGAAGGTGAAGACGGCGAAGCCGGGATTGGAACCATCGGCATTGGTCAAGCCGAGGCTGAGGAACGGACCATCGGGCGCGCCGAGGGCGGCATTGGGATTATCGCGACCGGCCGGGACGGTGCCATTGTTGGCCCAATCCACCGCAGTGGCAAAGGTGACCGCCGAGGCGGACAGCGTGCTGACTGCCAGAAAAGCAGCCGAGAGCATCATAAAAAGTTTCACGGGACACCTCTCCGGTTAACGTGTGATCTATATGGGGTACGCAAGGGACGACACGGGCCGATACAGGGCCGTGGAACGCGGTACACATCTGCGACGGACGCACTCCGGTCACCTGCCGACCACGCACACGAAAAGCGGCAGGCAGAAACACGACCTTCGCAGGTGCACCCTACACCCTTCGTTTTGGATCAAGTTAATGCCTCAGGCAAGCCTTAATCCTTTGTTTACCGGCGTCCCTGCGGGTTTCCTGCGCCATGGGCGGCGTTCTGCCCCCGTATGTGACGTCCAGACGGCAATTGAATGAAGATTGTGCAGTGCAAAGCCGCATCGTGAAACCATGATACCGTGTGTCTGGGGTCGAATGCGCCCTGTGGTTGCAGAGCGGCAGCAGGCTGGGACAGTGATTCTGCCCCGATATGGCGCCGGGTCGGGGGATTTTGGGAACGCTCGCGTCAGAACCCTGTGCTAGAGGAAGGGGCGACCCCGGGACCGCAGGACGCCCGGGACAGGAGGGCGTGGTGTCCGTGGCGCGGAAAAGATCGATCGGGGGCGGGACGGACTGCATCCGGCGGGGACGGGCCCGGTGAACCGCGAGACGCGCCTGCCGCGGCCCGTCCCGGGCCGCCGCCTGCCCGGCCATTCCCCCGCGGGCACCGCGCGGCCCTCGCCCGACGCCCCACCCGAGGATCCCGCCGAGACCCAGGCCCAAACCCGCACCGCCCGGCTCGCGACCCGGCGCGGTGCCCTGCGACCCGCCCCGGTGCCCCCGATCGACGAGGGGGGGCGGGGGCTCTCGCTCGCCCTCGTCTTCGCCATGGCGCTGATGGTCCCCAACCAGTTCGCGCTCGATGTGGGCGGGGTGCTCCTGACCCCGGTGCGCATCGCGCTCCTCGCGCTCTTCGTGCCGGCGATCCTCGCGCTCCTGGCGCGGCGGGGGCAGAAGCTCTACCTGCCCGACCTGCTCTATCTGGGCTATGCGCTCTGGACCGTGCTCTGCATCGTGATCAACCGCGGGGCCGCGGGGGCGCAGCTTGCGGGGCAGTTCTTTCTCGAAAGCGCGGTGATCTACGTGCTCGTGGCGGCCAGCCTGACGCGCATCGCCCAGATCCGTGCCCTGGTGGGGTTCCTGTTCCTGACCACCGCCATCCTTCTCGTCTTCGCGATCCCCGAGGCGCTGACCAAGCGGCACATCCTGCTCGACATGTTCAATGCCGTGGGCTGGAACGACCGGATCGTGCGGGGGGACTCGATCGCGGGCGAGCGGCTGGGGCTCCTGCGGGTGACCTCGATCTTCTCCCACCCCATCCTCTTCGGCGTGTTCTGCGCGTCGAGCTTCGCGCTGGTCTGGTATCTCGAGGGGCGGGTGGCCCGGCGGATCCTGCGGGCGGGCGTGATCGGGGCCGCGACGTTCCTGTCGCTTTCCTCGGGGCCGATGCTCACCATGATGCTCCAGATCGTGGCCATGGCAGTCGAGCGGGTCACGCGGGGGATGAAGCGGCGGTTCCTCAAGATCGCGCTTCTGGTCGGGCTCGCGGTCGCGGCGCTCTACACCTTCACCAACCGGGGCATCTTCGGGATCATCGTGCTCTTCACGCTCAATCCCGACAATGCCTTCTACCGCCGCACGATCTGGAACAACGGGATCGACGACGTGATGCGCAACCCGGTCTTCGGGATGCTGCCCGAAACCTGGACCCGGCTCTTCTGGATGTCGCCCTCGATCGACAATTACTGGCTGTTCCAGGCCATGCAGGGGGGGATCCCGTCGGTCGTGTTCCTGCTGGGCTCGATCCTGCTCCTGACCTGGCGGCTCTACCGCCGGGCCGATGCCACGGTGCCCCCGGTGATCGCGGCGCTCCGGCGGGGCTGGGCGTTCGGGGTCTTCGCGCTCGTCTTCTGCGGGGCGACGGTGCATCTCTTTGACAAGGCGCAGCCGCTCTTCACCCTGGTCATCGGCCTTGGCGCCGCGATCCTGCGGGTGATGCTGGACTGGGAGGCGAGGGCCTACCCGCCCGCACCCAAGCGGGGCCAGCGCCCGGCGCGGGGCGAGGCAGCCTCCGGTCCCGCGGCCCCCCCGGCCGACACCGGCCCGCGGGGGCGGTCATGACCGGCCTCCCCGGCCCCCCCGGCCTCCCCGGCCTTTCGATCGGCGCCCCCGTCCCGGCGGTCTGCGGCGCCATCCCCGCCGTCTCCGTCGTCATCCCCGCCTATAACCGTGCGGACACGATCCGCGTCGCGGTCGAGAGCGTGCTCGGCCAGAGCTTTCGCGATCTCGAGCTCATCGTCGTCGACGACGCCTCGACCGACGCCACCGCCAGGGTGCTGGCGGGGATCGGCGATCCGCGCATGCGGGTGATCGTGCACGACCGCAACCAGGGCGGAAGTGCCGCGCGCAACACCGGCCTCGCCGCGGCGCGCGCCCCGATCACGGCCTTCCAGGACAGCGACGACGAATGGCTGCCGCGCAAGCTCGACCACCAGCTCGCCCGGCTGGGCGAGGGCGATGTCGGGGTCTATTGCGGCATGGTGATCCTGGGCACCCCCGACACGGCGACGCCGGGCGGGCGGCCCGTGATCCGCTATGTCCCCGACCCCGCCCGCCCGCTGGCCGAGGGCGCGATGCTCGAGCGGCTGCTGGAGGAGAGCCTGATCAGCACCCAGACCCTGCTGGCGCGCACCCAGGCGCTGCGCGCGGCGGGGGGGTTCGATCCGGCGCTGAAGGCGCTGCAGGACTGGGATGCGGTCCTGCGCCTCGCCCGGCTCGGCCCGATCGCCTGCGTGGACGAGCCCCTGGTGATCCAGCGCTTCTCGGCCAATTCCCTGACCCGGTCGAGCCGCAACCGCGTGCTCGCCCGGGTGCGGGTGGTGGAAAAGAACCTCGACCTGCTCGCCGCGCGCCCGCGCCTGCTCGCGCGCCATTACCATGCCATCGCGGGGGGGTACCGGCAGCTCGGCCAGGGGGCCGAGGCGCGGTCCTATCTGGCCCGCGCGCTCCGCCTCGATCCCTGGCGGGGGGCGAGCTGGGCCGCGTTCGCCCGCACCCTGCTCGCGCGTTCCGCCCCGGCCCCTTGACGCGGCAGACCCCGCTCGCCAGAGGAACGGGGCCGCATGGTTTTTCACGCCCGCCCTTTTTCCCCGCGCCCTGCCATCCGCAAGGAGCCCTGCGATGACCCAGGCCCCCCCTGCCCATGCCGGTTCCGGCACCGGTTCCGGTGCTGGCTCTGGTACCGACCGCCTGCACCATGTCGACGCCCTGCGGGCCTTCTGCATGCTCTACGGCGTGCTTTTGCACGCGACGACGGTGGTGGACGGGCCGGTGTTCTCGGCCATCGCCGATGCCTCGGGCTTCTTTCGCATGACGACCTTCTTCGTGATCGCGGGGTATTTCTCGCATCTCGTGCTCGTGCGCGGGACGGTGGGGGATTTTCTCGTCCGGCGCAGCGTGCTGTTGCTCGTGCCCTTCGCCACCGTGCTGGTGCTGCTCAATCCGCTGACGTTCTGGCTCTCGCAGGTCTATTTCGAGGGGGGGTCGGCATTCTCGCTCGGCGCGTTCCTGACCCAGACGACCGGGCGCAGCGGGCTGATCGTCTGGCATATCCACCTGTGGTTTCTGGTGGCGCTCTGGGTCTACACCCTGGCCACACCCGCGCTCGTGCCGCTTCTGGGGCGGCTCGACGGGGTGGTGGCCCGGGCGGCGACGGCGCCCGCGGTCGTGTTCGTGGGGGGGGCGGCGATCCTGGCGGGGGCGGCCTGGGTCGGGGCGCTTGTCGTCAACAAGCTCCTGTCGGACCATGTGATCGGCACAGCCCCGGGGGTCTACATCGTGACCGCGACCGTGAAGTTCGCGCCCTTCTACCTTCTCGGCCTTGTGCTCTGGCGGGTCAGGCCGGCCTTCCTGCGGCTGGGCGAGGGGAGCCTGGTCGTCCTCAGCCTCGGCATCCTGCTCTGCCTCGGCGCGGCCTGGGCGCAGGATCGGCTCCCCGGCCCCCTGGCGAGCGTGGCGGAGGAATTCGCCCATGGCGTCACCAACCTTGCCATGGTCGCGATCCTGCTGCGGGTGTTCGGGACCATCGCCGCGCGCCAGTCGCGGGCCGTGCGCTTCGTGGTGGACGCGGCCTTCAGCGTCTATCTCTTCCACTACCTCGTGATCACGGTGCTGGCCCTGGCCCTGCGGCCCTGGATCGCGCTCGACGGCGCGCTCTATGGCCTGATTGTGGTGCTGACCTATGCGATCACCCTCGGCCTGCACCACTTCGTGGTCGGGCGGACCGCCCTGACCCGGCTGCTCTTCAACGGCAAGCTGGAGATGCCGCGCCGCAGCCCCGCCCGCGCCTGACGGCGGGGGCGGGGGCGGGCGCGAGGGCGAGGGGGGGGATCAGGCGCGCTGGTAGCAGCCGGGTGCCGCCTGCGCCGCGGGCAGCACGGTCCCCGCAAGGTCGCGGGAGAGCATCGCGCGGGCCGCCACGAGCCGCCCGGGCAGGGTGCTCGCGGCCGTCAGGCGCACATCCGCATCGGCGTCGAGCGCGCGGGCATAGGCCACCCAGCCCACGAGCGGCGCGACCTCGGCGTAATCGAGCACCCCGGGCTCCTGCGCGGTCAGCACGACCTCGCCCGTCCCGAGGATCTCGCCGATGCGCGCGGCCGGGCCCCCGGTCTGCGGGCCGGTCGAGGTGGTGCCGTAGAGAAACACGTTGTCGGTGAACCCGGTCTTGTAGCGCACCCACCAGTTCTGCACGTTTTCCCCGTCGCCGGAAAACACGTCGGACTTGCAGTTGAATTCCTCTACCACGTTGCCCACGAACCGGATGAAATCCTTGGTCTGGAACGTGACGGCCGCATCATCGGCGTAATAGGCGTTCATCCGCTGGCCCGAGAAGGTGTTGTGGGCCCAGATGTGGTTGCGCGACTGCGCCACAACGCTCTCGCGGCTCAGGCCGTAGCCCGGGCCGCCGGTTGCGCCGAAGCTGTTGCACCCCACGGCCCAGTTGATCGCGGCGTTCTGGTTGGCGAGGTTGATCGTGTCCTGCCCGCCGCGCAGGCGGTTGAACATGAACACGATGTTCTCGGACGTGGCGGTGTTGCCGGTCGAGGTCGAGTTGCGCAGGCCGATATTGACCAGCCGACAGCCCAGCATCGCCTTGCCGCCCCAGAACTCCACCGTCCCGAGCGTCTCGATCCCGCGGGCGAGCCGGGAGGCGGGGATGGAGATGCTGCCCGCATAGCCCGCGATGCTGCCCCCGATCCAGGCGACGGCACCCCCGCTGCTGACCGGGGCCACAGTGTTGGCGGCGGTCCCGACCATGGTGCAGCCCTCGATGATCAGCCGCGCATTCGCCGTGGCCTGGGGACCCGCGCCGCGGATCACCTGGCGCGAGGCGAGCGTGGAGCCGTCCAGGGTCAGCCCGCGGAAATGCAGCATCAGGCTGTACCAGTCATGCTGGGTCGCGGTCGAATTGCGGTTCAACGTGACCGCGGCGCCTGCGACCGGCTCGACGATCAGATGGGTGTTCACCGTCGCCCACTGGTTGGGCTGGGTGTTGTTGGTGACGCTCGTCATGCCGGTATTGGTGTAGGTCCCGGCCTCCAGCCGCACCACGCCCGCATCGCAGTTCGCCCGGCCCTTGTTGGCGGCGTTGAAGACCTGGATCGCCGCCGCGGCATGGTAGATCGTGCCGAAGGGGGTCGCGCGTGCCACGGCGGGATCGCTGCTCGCCACGCCGCCCGTGGTTCCCGTGGGGCTCACATAGGCATAGGTCGGCATGGTGTCCGCCTTGTCGATCACCACGCTCAGGGGCTGGATGCCGGTGGCAAGGCTGCCGGTCTCGAAGGCAGGGCCGACCCAGGGGCAGACCGTCGCGGCCACCCGGACCACCTCGCCTTGGGCGAAATCGGCCGTGGGGATCGACCCGGCCCAGACCTGGACCGGGAAGCGGTCCGAGGCATAGCGGGTCGACACGCTGGTCTGGGTGGCGGCGGTGCTGCGCACCACGCCGCTCGTCTGGCCCGTGGCGGTAAAGACCACCCGGGCAAAGGCCTGGCCGTTCGCGCCGTGGAAATGCAGACCCGCAAGCTCCAGCGCGATGGTGGTCACCGCACGCTGGGCGTCGGGGATCGCCCACTGGACCACCGGGGGCTGGTGGGGCTGGGCGGCGGCGTTCGTGACCTCCGCCGTCCCGGCGGGCTGGCCCGCAAGCCAGCCCGCCCCGCAGCCCACGCTCACCATGTCGCCCGGATAGACCGGCTCGCCGAGCGCCAGCGTGAAGCGGGTGCGGGTGCCGTCAAAGGTGACATCGGGCAGGGCATGGTTGGGGAAGGGGCGACGCTGGAGCGCCAGCACCGGAATCGCCCGGGTCACCGCCACCGCCGTGCCCGCCTGGTCGAAGCCGGGCGAGACCGCGCTGACGCTCACCGCGCGGATGTCGGGGACCGACGCGGTCCGGTCGCCCGCGACCGACAGGGTGAGGGTGCGGTTGTCCGCCGCCACGGTCGCAGTCGCGACCGCGCCCTGGACGGGGGCTGTCACCGCGACCTCGGCCGGGATGTCGACGAAAAGCCCGCCCGTGTCGGTTGCCCGGACCACCAGGGTCACCGCCGCCGCCTCGGCCGCGGGCGTGCCGCCCAGCACCCCCGCGGCCGAGAGCGCCAGCCCCGCGGGCAGGGGGGCCGAACCGGGGGCGAGCGCGAAGGCCAGCGTGTCGCCCGGATCCGAGACGACCGCGGCGAACGACAGCGGGGGGATCGCGGTCCCCTGGGGATAGCTCTGGGCCGCGATGCTGCCCGTGGGCGTCGGGGCCGTGTTGGCCTGGGGCACGGGGCCGGTGACCGTGATCACGATCTCGGCCGCCGAGACGAGGCCCGAGACGGTGCTGGTGAGGGTATAGGGGATGCGCTCCTCGCGCACCGCCCCGGCCCCCAGCCCGGCATGGGCCGGACGGGGGTCAAAGGTGAAGCTCCCGCTCGCCGCCACCGTGATCCGCGCCCCCGAGGCGAGGGTGAGCGCCGTGCCCGCCGGCTGCCCGTTCGCGCGCAGCGTCACCGGCTCGCGCGTGATGTCGTTGGCAAGCACGGACCCCGTGAGCACCGCGGTGCCGAGCGTGGTGAAGGCATCGGGCACCGCCATGACGGGGGGCGTCTTGAGGGATCCCAGCTGTTCGGACAGGCCGAACGATGTGGCGAGCGAGAGCATGGCGGTGCGGCCCCCTTCGAGGTCAGTAGAGGGCGACGATGCCGGTCGCGGTGGTCCCCGCGGCCAGCACGCGGATCACGCGGATGGGGTGGTACTGGCTGTCGGCCGAGGTGAAGGTGACCGTCGTGCCGTAGGAATCGCGTACCGCGATGGTCCCCGCGCGCCCGACAAAGAGCCCGCGCGTCAGGCCGCCGGCCAGGTCGGCATCGGCCGGGGTGACGGCAAGCAGGCGGCGGGCAGGGGAGGTCAGGCCCGAGGTCGAGCCGTCGAATTCATCCTTCATGACGAAATCCTTCTCGTGACAACATCGCGGAGCGGGCAGAACGGCACCCGATCCCGGCGGGCACCACGCGGGCTTCACGCCCCGTGTCCGGCCTCGATCTGCGCAGACCATAGAAAGCTTGACTTAAATTCGCGTTAACTTCGCCGCGGATTTCCCGGCCCCACCCGCGCGCTCATCCCCCGGTCGGCGCAATCATTGCGGCGACGGGGCGGTGGTCGGACCCGCTCGCGCCCCGCAGCACCCGCGCCGCGCGGGGGGCGAAGGTGGGGTCCACGAACAGGTAGTCGATGCGGATCAGCCCCGGCAGGCCGAGCCCCTTCCAGGCCGGACCCGGAAATGTGGGGCCCCAGCCCCAGCCGGCGGCGGCGAAGGCGTCGATCCCCAGTCCCTCCATCGCCCGCACCGCAGGGGCACCCGGGGGGGCGTTGAAATCGGCCCCCACGATGCGCGGGCCCCCCGCGGCCTCCAGCGCGCCGATCAGGTGGATCATCGAGACGGCCTGGGGGGCGGCCGCCCGCAGCGCCTTGGGGATATGGGCCGAGGCGACGGTGATCCGGCCCCAGGGGCTTTCCAGGGCGCAGAGCACGAAATGCCCCCGGCTGCCGGGCAGGGGGCCGTCGAGCGGCCAGCGGCTGATCGCCATCTGCGCGCCCTCGCGGCAGACATGCACGCGCGCGCCCGGCCCGTAGAGCGCCCCCAGCGCAGCCAGCAGCCCCGCCGGATCCCCCACCTCCTGCAGCAGGATCAGGTCCGGGGGCGGCGCGCCCGCAGGCGCGATCAGCCGCGCGGTCGCGCCATGGTCACGGTTCGCGGTGCGATGCGAAAACGTCACGACCCGGACCTCTTCTCCCCCCACCGGTCCCGGCCCAAGCCCCAGCCCCGGTCCAAGCGCGGGCGGCAGGGCGAGAAGAAGGCCGAGCGCGATCCCGCCCCCGAGCAGCATCGGCGCCCTGCGCCGTGCCAGCGCGCCCGCCAGCACCGCGATCCCCCCCGCCAATGCCGCCTGCGGGGCAAAGGGCAGCGAAAGCCGCGCGAGCACATGGGCGGGATCGAGGGCGAGCAGGACCACCGCCCAGGCCACCGCCCCAAGCGCCGCGGCCCATGCGAGGATGGCCGCGGCGCCGCGCGCGCCCATCAGTCGCCCCGCGCCGGGACAAGAAGGATCGGGACAAGCCGGATGGTGTCCGTCCGCCAACACCGCGCGCGGGCGAGCCTGGAGCGGCAATAGCCCTCGGGCGCGATGGTGCCCGCGACAACCCCGATGCCCCCCGCCCCCGCGATCTCGGCGCGAAACCGCCAGGGACCGAAGAAGACCGCCGGATCCACCGGCCGGGCGGCGAACCCTGCGATGGCCCCCGCGGGCCAGCCCGGCAGGGGACCCGCCTCCTGTGCTGCCTCCAGCGCCGCGCGCAGCGCCGCGCCCGCGCCCGTGGCATCCCAGAGCGCGGCGCGGGCCGCGGCCGGGTCGAGGGCTTCGAGCCGGGCCATGACCGCCCCCCCGAGCCCGAGCCCGAGCCCGAGGGCGGCGCAGACCACCAGGGTGGCGCGACGCGCGAGGGCGGGCCGCCCCAAGCCTCAGCGCACCCGCGCCCGGCGCAGGGCGAGCGCGCGGTCGCGCAGGTCGCGCAGCGGGGTCAGCACCAGGTTCTCGATCGCGATCCCCGCCGCCCCCGCGGGCGCGAGTGGCCCCAGGACCTCGGCGGGAAACCGCTCCAGCGCCGCCTTGGGGTCGATCCGGCGCCCGCGGATCTTGTTGGAGACGTTCTCGCCATGGATCACCTGCAGCCAGGCCCCGGGCCCGCCCACCTGGGTCACCGTGCCGTGCTGGGCCAGATCCATGTGGGGGATGGAATTGGCCGTCCGCGCCCCAGCGTCGAAGGGTTCGAGCCAGCTTGCGAAGGCGTTCGAGGGGTGGGTATGGGCATAAAGCCGCCCCTCGCCCAGCACGAAGCCATGGGTGAAGTTGAACGCGCCGCGCACCCGCGGCGCCCCCCGCACCGCGGCATGCAGCCGGGCGACATAGTCGCGCGCCAGCCCGTCATCATTGTCGAGCCGCGTGGTCAGGAGCCAGGGCGCCACATGGTCCCCCAGCACCTCGCGCACGGCATTGGGCCAGCCCTCGGCGGGAAAGAGCCCGGTATAGTAGGGGTGGAAGGGCTGCACGGCCCGGCAGCGCTCCACCCGGTCCTTGAACGCCTGGGGCGTGTCCTTGTCAAAGAAGATGATCCAGGTGAAGTCGCGCGCGGTATCCACCCCCGCCTGCGCCGCCACCGCCGGCAGGCAATGACGCTCGAAGATCTCGAAGCGCCTCGCAAGCCAGCCGGGACGGTTCCGAAGGTCGCTCTCCCGCCCCGGGGTGGCGAGGTTGAAGCGCGTCAGGATCACATGGCGGAACTCCGCCCCGGCCTCTAATCCCCCCCCAGACCCGCTCCCAGGCTCCCCCTCAGGTCCGGGCATAGATGTCCTCGTAGCGGATGATGTCGTCCTCGCCCAGATAGGGGCCCGACTGGACCTCGATCAGGTGCAGGTCGAGCTTGCCGGGGTTCTCCAGCCGGTGCACGGCGCCGAGGGGGATGTAGATCGACTGGTTTTCCGTCATCAGCCGCACCTCCTCGCCCACGGTGACCGTGGCCGATCCCGTGACCACCACCCAGTGCTCGGAGCGGTGGACATGGCTCTGCAGGCTGAGCCGCCCGCCGGGCTTGACCATGATGCGCTTGACCTGGAAGCGGTCGCTGAGCGCCAGGGTCTCGTACCAGCCCCAGGGGCGGTGCATGCGCGGAAAGCTTTCGGCCTGGGATGCGCCCTGGGCGCGCAGGACCGCCACGACCTCCTTGACCCGCTGGGCGTCGGACATGTCGGCCACCAGCACCGCGTCGCGCATCGCGATCGCGGCGATGTTCCTCAGCCCCACGCCGACCAGGTGCAGCTTGGGATCCTCCGAGCGCAGCAGGCTGCCCTCGCAATCCATCGCCGTCACCGGCCCGCGGGTCGCAACCCCGTTTGCATCCGGCGCGCTTTCGCGCAGCACCGCGTCCCAGGACCCCAGATCGCTCCACCCGCAATCGAGCGGGATGACGGTCAGCCCCTTGGCCCGCTCCATCACCGCATAGTCGATGGAGATGTCCTGGGCCCCCGCGAAGGCCGCCTCGCCCAGGCGGAAGAAATGCAGATCCATCCGCCCATCGGCGAGGGCGGCCCGCGCGGGGCCCATCAGCCCGGGCGCATGGGCCTCGAACGCCGCCAGGATGTCGCCCACCCGAAAAAGAAAGATGCCCGCGTTCCAGAGATAGCGCCCCGAGGCGAGCATCTCGGCCGCCCGCGCCGCATCGGGTTTTTCCACGAACCGCACCAGGTCGCGCGCCACGGGATCGAACCCTTCCACCGGGGCGTCGAGCTCGAGATAGCCATACCCCGTCTCCGCCCGGTCGGGCCGGATGCCGAAGGTCACGAGCCGCCCGGCCCGCGCCGCCTCCGCCCCCGCCGCGACCGCGGCCTGGAAGGTGGCGGTGTCGCGGATCACGTGGTCGGACGGCGCCACGAGCATCAGCGCATCGGGCGTCTCGGCCAGCTTCAGCGCGGCGCAGAGAATCGCGGGCCCCGTATTGCGGCTTTCCGGCTCGATCAGGATATCGGCCCGCTCGATCCCGACCCCGCCCAGCTGTTCGGTGGCGATGAAGCGGAACTCCGCCCCCGTCAGGATCATCGGGGTCCCGTAGCCCGGGCCGGTCAGGCGGCGCAGGCTCGCCTGGAACAGGCTCTCGCCCCCCATCAGGGCGCTGAACTGCTTGGGATAGCTCTTGCGCGACACCGGCCAGAGCCGGGTGCCCGATCCGCCGCAGAGGATCACGGGATGGATGACCGAGGGCAGGACGGCATGGTTCATGGCGCTACTCCTTCTGGGGCCGCCCCGCCAGGGTGCCAACCCGGATCGCGGGTCGTCAATCGACCCCGGGGGACGGCATAGGCCCGGCCCCGCTCAGAAACCCCGAACGCCCCGGGCAAAATACCCCCCGGGGCGACACTTTTGCATCGCATCCTTACCCGGGCTTTGCTAATCGGTCCATGGCGCAGTGCAGCAACACGCCCTGCGTGTGGAGCCGGGCCAGGGACGGACCAGGAATGGACCAGGGACGGGCCAGGAATGGGCGGGAGACGGGCGGGGGACGGGGCAGGCATGGACGACACGACGGCCCCCCTGTCCGCCCCCCCGCTCTCGGCCCTCGACGACGCCGCCGCCACGCGGCCGCTCGCCGGTCGGCGCGTGCTGATCGTGGTCGAGAACCTGCCCCTGCCCTTCGACCGCAGGGTCTGGCAGGAGGCGCGCACCCTGACCGCCGCGGGTGCCCAGGTCTGCGTGATCTGCCCCACGGGCAAGGGGCATGAGGGGCGCTATGAGCATCTCGAGGGGGTCCATATCTACCGCCACCCCCTGCCGCTCGACGCCCGCGGCGCCTCGGGGTACCTCCTCGAATACGGTGCCGCGCTTTTCTGGGAAACCGTGCTCGCCTGGCGGATCTATTTCCGCCACGGCTTTGACACCATCCAGGGCTGCAACCCGCCCGACCTCATCTTCCTGATAGCACTCCAGTTCCGCATCCTCGGCGTGCGCTACATCTTCGACCACCACGACATCAACCCAGAGCTCTACGAGGCGAAGTTCAACCGCCGGGGCGGGTTCTGGCGGCTGATGGTGCTCTTCGAGCGCCTGACCTTTGCCGCCGCCCGGGTCGTGATCTCGACCAACGAAAGCTACAAGGCCATCGCGATGACCCGGGGGGGCAAGCGGGCCGAGGACGTGTTCGTCGTGCGCTCGGGCCCCGATCTCGGCCGCCTGAAGCGCCTGCCCCCCAACCCCGCCTGGCGGCAGGGGCGGGCGCATCTGATCGGCTATGTCGGCGTGATGGGCGACCAGGAGGGGATCGACCTCCTGCTCGAGGCCCTCGTGATTCTGCGCGACCGGGGCATCGATGCCCAGACCGTGCTGGTGGGAGGCGGCCCGGCGCTCGACAGCCTGCGCGCGATGGCCGACCGGCTCGGGCTCGCCGACCGGGTGACCTTCACCGGGCGGGCGCCGGACGACACGCTTTTCGAGGTGCTGGCCACGGCGGATGTCTGCGTGAACCCCGACCGGGTGAACCCGATGAACGACAAGTCCACCATGAACAAGATCCTCGAATACATGGCCTTCGAAAAGGCGATCGTGCAGTTCGACGTGACCGAGGGGCGGTATTCTGCGCGCGAGGCCTCGCTCTACGCCGCCCCCAACGACGTCGCCGATCTCGCGGGCAAGATCGCCGAGCTTCTGGCCGACCCCGCCCGGCGGGCCGAGATGGGCCGGATCGGGCGAGCACGGGTGGAGAGCGCGCTTTCCTGGGACTACCAGGTTGCCCCGCTGATCGCCGCCTACCGCCGCGCCGCCACCCGCTGAGGGGGGGCCCCTCCGACGAGGCCGGGGCCCGGACGCAGGACGGACGCAGGACGGACGCAGGACGGGCGCAGGGGTCCGGCGGTGCTTGCTGTTCATCGCCAAAGACATCGCCAAAGACATCGCCAAAGACTACGGGATGCTATCATTATGTGCAGGTGTCTCCATCGGGCGGTCCGGGGCTGTTCCCCGCGCCCGGCGCAGGATGGCCCGCCCGCACACCGGGCCGTGACTTGCCCCGGCCAGCCCCCGCCCCCACCCTAAGGAGGGGGGGGAGCGCCCGTCCCAGGAGGAGCCTGCCCATGATCCGCGATGTCGCCGACAGCGCCGGCCTGACCGCCGCCTTCGCCGCCGCCGGGGGGGGCGACACCATCCGCCTCGCCCCGGGCACCTATGGCCCCGTGCTGCTGGCGGGGCGCGACTTCGAACCCGCGCTCACGATCATTTCGGCCGATCGCGCGCAACCGGCGGTCTTTGCCGGGCGGGTGCACCTGAAGGGGGTGGAGGGGGTGACGCTCGAGGCCCTGCGCATCACCGTCCCCGACCTCGCCTCGGCCAACCGCGTCCTGCGCATCGACGCGAGCCGCGACGTGACCGTGCGGGACGTGCATGTCACGGGGCGGATCACCCCCGCGGGCGAACCCGGGACCTACGACCCCGCCCAGGGGCCGGTCACCACGCCCGAACAGTACGGCATGCCGCTCGTGGGCTATCCCTCGGGCGTGGGGGTGGGGGTCAAGGACAGCGCGCGCGTCCGGCTCGACGGGCTCGAGGTGGAGAAATTCGTCTTCGGCCTCTCGCTCGGCGACGTGACCGACACGACCGTGGCCAACAGCCACATCCACGACATGCGCCACGATGCGATCCGCTTCTCGGACGCGCGCAACCTGGTGATCGAGAACAACCTGATCGAGGGCATCAAGCCCTTCCTGAACACCGGCGGCTCGACGCGCTACAAGGACCATGGCGACCATATCCAGTTCTGGGCCACCCATGCCGATTTCGGGGTGATCGGCCTGACCATCCGCGGCAACGTGCTCCTGCAGGGCGATGGCAGCTACACCCACGGCATCTTCGGCCGCTACGCCCTGATCGGGCGGGACCGGCCCGAGGACGTGACGCTCCAGGGCATCCGCATCCATGACAACATCATCAACACCGGCCACCGCCACGGGATCGCGCTGTCGGATGTCGAGGATGTGGAGATCTTCAACAACACCCTCCTGCCGCCCCCGCGCTCGGCCGAGCTGAAGGCCACGGGCCATGTGCCGCTGATCAACATCACCGTCTCGGGCAAGCCCCGGGCGGGGGGCGGGCTGGAGGCGAACAAGGGCAAGATGCCGACCGACATCCGCATCCACGACAACATCGTGGTGCGCGACGACGCCCGGGTGATCGACAGCTACAAGATCGCGCCCGCGCTCTACGACGATCTCGGGATCGTGGTGGGCCGCAACACCGTGCTCTCGATCCGACCGGCGCTCTCCACCTACTGGGGCCGGGCCTATCCCGCGCTGGTCGACCGCGGCATCCGCGCGGCGGGCGATCTCGCCGTGCCCCCCGCCGCCGCGGCGCTGATCGTGCCGGGCACCGGGGCGCGGGGCATGCCCGACTGGATCGCCCGGCACCTCGCGGGCAGCCAGCAGGGGTCGCTCCTGCCCGCCCTGCAAGAGAGCGTGCCTATGCCCGCCCTGCAAGAGGGCACGCCTATCCCCACCCTGCCCGAGCAGGGCACGCCTAGCCCCGCCCTGCCCGAGCATGCGGGCCTGGCCCCCGGACCCGTCTTCGTGCTCGATGGGGCGGGGCGGCTCCAGATCCCCGCCCTGCCTGCAACCCTGCGCGCGGAGATCCACGCCCCCCCGCCGCTGGCCGAGGCGCGCGGCGCCCTGCCACCCCCACCGGCAGATTTCTGAGCCCACCGGCCCAGCCCCGGAGGCGCCCCCTCCAGCCCTGCCCCCGCCAGCCCTGCCCCGCTGGTCTCCCCCGGCCGCACCGTGCTAAGCGGGGGCCGTCCATGTCCGGGGGACCCGTGCCGATGCTCAAGACCCGCCTCATCCCCTGTCTCGACGTCAAGGACGGCCGGGTGGTCAAGGGCGTGGGGTTCGCGAACCTCGTCGATGCGGGCGACCCGGTGGCGGCTGCCCGGGCCTATGACGCGGGCGGGGCGGACGAGCTCTGCTATCTCGACATTGCCGCCAGCCTGGAGACCCGGGGGACCCTGCTCGACCTCGTGCGCCGCACGGCCGAGGCCTGCTTCATGCCCCTGACCGTCGGCGGCGGGGTGCGCGGTCCCGAGGATGTGCGCGCGCTCCTCCTCGCCGGTGCCGACAAGGTCAGCTTCAACACCGCCGCCGTGGCGACCCCGGAGGTGATCGGGGCCGCCGCCACCCGCTTCGGTGCGCAATGCATCGTGGTGGCCATCGACGCCAAGGCCGTCGCCCCGGGCCGGTGGGCGATTTTCACCCATGGCGGCACCCGGGCGACCGGCATCGATGCCGTGGCCTTCGCCCGCGACATGGCCGCGCGCGGGGCGGGCGAGATCCTGCTCACCTCCATGGACCGCGACGGGACCCGGTCGGGCTTCGACCTCGCCCTCACCCGCGCGGTCGCCGATGCGGTGCCCGTCCCCGTGATCGCCTCGGGCGGGGTGGGCCATCTCGACGATCTCGTCGCGGGCGTGCGCGAGGGGGGGGCCTCGGCGGTGCTCGCCGCCTCGATCTTCCATTTCGGCCAGCACACGATCGCGGAGGCGAAGGCGCACATGAAGGCCCATGGCATCCCGGTGCGCCTGACATGAGCGCGCCCCCCGGCATCCCCGACACCCCCGACATGGGCATCCCCGACACGCGCATCCCCGACACGGGCATCCTGGCCCGGCTCGAGGCGGTGATCGCCGCGCGCCGGGGCACCGACCCCGCCCTGTCCCACTCCGCCCGCATGCTCGCGCGCGGGCCGGCCAAATGCGCCGAGAAGTTCGGCGAAGAGGCGGTGGAGGCGATCATCGCCGCCGTGCAGGGCGACCGGGCCGGTCTCGCGGCCGAGGCGGCGGACGTGCTCTACCACCTCCTCGTGCTGCTGGTCGCCAACGACGTCCCCCTGGCCGCCGTCCTGGCCGAGCTTGCCCGGCGCGAGGGCATCTCGGGGGTGGCGGAAAAGGCGGCGCGACCGGACTGAGGGGGCAGGTGCCGCCCATGCGCGCCATCCGGCGCAGGGGGGGCGGCGCCCGCGTTCCCGCCCCATCCACCGGGCGAGGATGCGGCGGCCCCCGGGCCGCGGCCCCAGTCTTGGGGCCCCAGGACTGCGGCATCGGGCTGCGCAGCCGAATCGCGGCGGGGTTAGGAGGCGGGGTCAGGAGGCGGGGTCAGGAGGCGGGGGCGGAGTTGCGCACGGCCTTCACGTCGTCCGCATTCACCTTGGTGCCATCCTGCAGCACCAGGGTCACGGCATCCCCGTCGCGGCGTACCTCGACCACGGGGGCGAAGACCTCCGCCGGGCGGGTGGCCAGCAGGTTGCCGTCCTTGTAGCTCTCGATCCGGAAGCGGTAGGTCCCCGCGGGCAGGGTGCCCGTGGTGCCCTGGCCGTCCCAGGGGATCTCGGTCGCCTTGGCATCGATGGTCACGCGGCCCTTCTCGGTCCCGCCTGCATCCTCGATCACCAGGACGGCGAGGCTCGCCGCCTCGACGGGGTCGGCATGGACCGTCAGGGGCGCGTCGTCATAGGCGACGGCGGCATGGGCGCGCACGTCGCGCCCGATCCATTCCGCAAGCCCCGCGCCCGAGCCGCCGGTCAGGGCGTCGAGGATCGCGTTGAGCTTGTCGTTCGAGGCGACCTGCTGCTCGACCGACGAGAAGGTCGCGAGCTGGGCCACGAATTCGGTCGATTCGGTGGGGTTCAGCGGGTCCTGGTTCTTCAGCTGCGTGGTCAGGAGCTGGAGGAACGTGGTGAAATCGGCCGTGAGGGTGTTCCTGGACACCAGCGCCGCGGCCTGCCCGGTCGTGCCGGTGCCAGTGCTGGTGCCAGCACCAGTACCGGTGCCCCTGGTCGTGCCCGTGGCCGACGCCGGGGTTGCGGGCGTGGTCGCAGTGGCAGTGGCAGTGGCGGTGGCGGGCGAGACGGTCGTCATGGCGGATCCTTTCGGGCTAGACCGCTGGGGCGGAACATTTCGCGGCGAGGGGCGGGGCGGGGAGGCTCAGAGCGAGCGCTCAGAGCAGGATGTCGAGCCCGGCCCCGGCGCGCGGGCGGGCCCAGCGTCCGGGATCGGGGGGCAGGCGGAGCCCGGCGGCCTCGACCTCGTCGCGATCCTCACCCCGCGCAGGACCGCCCTGCGCCCCGGCCACGGGGCCCTCGCCGGTTTGGCCGCCATTCTGCGCGCCGGTCCGGTCGCCGAGCCCGAGCGAGACCTCGCTGCCCGCAAAGCCCGCCGCGGCGAGGTCGCGCAGCAGGATCTCGCTGTGGCGGCGCAGGAGCTCGAGGGTCTCGGGCCGCTCGACGAGGATCTGCGCGCTCAGCGACGCATCGGCCCCCTGGGTCAGGGTCAGGGTGACCCGGCCCAGCTCCGGCGGATCGAGGCGCAGCTCGACGCGCGCGGGCTCGCCCGTCTCGGGCAGGCGCGCGGCGATCTGGGCCGCGACATGGGCCGCAGCGGCGGCGGCCGCCGGCCCGCTGGCCGGTGGCGGCAGGACCGCGGCCGCATGCCCCGGCTGGGACAGGACCATGGTCGCGGCCCCCAGGGTCTCGGTCCCCGCAGGACCCGCGGGCGCCCCCGATCCCTGACCGACCGCCTGGCCCTGCTCGGCACCCGCCGCGAGGGTGGCGAGCACCGCCGCCCCGGGATCGGCTGCCGTGGGTGCCGCAGGCACCGAGGGAGCGCTCGGCGGGGGGGCAAGGGGACCATCGGGCGCACCCTCCCCGCCCGCCCGGCGCAGGCGCGGTGCGGCATCGCCCGCGCGGCCGCCGGGTTCGGACGCCGCCACGGCCAACCCGGTCGGGGTCGCGGCGACAGCGGAGGACACGGGGACGGAGGATGCCGGGACGGAGGATGCCGGGACAGAAGACGGGGGGACAGGG
>JANNOT010000321.1:0-3099 GCA_031399375.1 Paraoceanicella sp. | reverse complement strand
GCGCACCGCGGCGAGCGCCCGCGAGGAGCGCGCGCGGGCCGAGGCGCGGGCCGTGGCCGCGCTCGCCCGGGCCGAGGCCGCCGCTGCGCGTATTCGCGCCGAGACCGATGCGGCACCCGACGCGCTCGCCGCCCTGCTCGGCCCCGGTCCGCATCCCGACGCCGCATCCTGCGAAATCGACGTTGCCCGCCTGCGGCGCCAGCGCGAGGCGCTGGGGGCGGACAACCTGCGCGCCGAGCAGGACCTGGGCGAGGTCACCGCCGAGCGCGACACGCTCGGGGCCGAACGGGCGGATCTGGAGGCGGCGCTGACCAAGCTGCGCCTGGGGCATCGCCGAGCTGAACCGCGAGGGACGCCTCCGCCTGCTCGCCGCCTTCGACGGGGTCAACCGCAACTTCGCCGCCCTGTTCCGGCATCTTTTCGGCGGCGGGGAGGCAAATCTGGTGCTTGTCGAGAGCGACGACCCGCTCGATGCGGGGCTCGAGATCATGGCGATGCCGCCGGGCAAGAAGCTTTCCACACTCTCGCTCCTGTCGGGGGGCGAACAGACGCTGACCGCGCTATCGCTCATCTTCGCGGTGTTTCTGGCCAATCCCGCGCCGATCTGTGTGCTCGACGAAGTCGATGCCCCGCTCGATGACGCGAACGTGACGCGATTTTGCGACCTGCTCGACGAAATGGCCCGGCGCACGGCCACGCGGTTTCTGGTGATCACCCACCACGCGGTCACGATGAGCCGGATGGACCGGCTGTTCGGCGTGACGATGGCCGAGCGGGGGGTCAGCCAGCTTGTCTCGGTCGACCTGACCGGGGCCGAGGCGCTGGCCGTGCCGTGAAAGCTTTCACGCTGGATTAACGATATTGCGCTATTGTCACAAAGACACCACATAACCGCCCAGAAACCCTATAAGCATCGCCAGACGTGGCCCCCTGTAGGGGCCTGGCGTAAGGAAGCTGTATCATGTGCAAGATGTCCGACCTCGTGGACGGTCTGACCGTCGAGGAAAGGGCGTGCCTGCGGATCATTGCGCGCCAGTCGAGCCCGCAGGTCCCGTCCCCCCAGGCCGAAACGCTCGTCAGCCTCGGCCTCGCCGAACTGGCCTGGGGCGCACTCGACCTCACCGCCTTCGGCCGGCGCGCTGTGGCGATGATGCGCAGCTGAATAGGGGGGCGCGGGGCCGGGGCCCGCGTGGTATCGTCCGCGCCATAACGCCGGAGGAAGCCATGCCCAGCCCCCTGATGCTCGCCCGCGCCCTGGCGCTCGGCCTTTCCATGCTTGGCGCATCCGCGGCGCAGGCGGTCGACGCGGTCGAGGGGGCGCTCGACCTGGGTCCCGATACCGTCGCCCTGACCCACGGCGCGGCCTGGGTCGAAAGCCGCGTGCCCGAGATGCGGGCCGCGGGCGATCCGGACGCGACCATCCTCGTCGTGCTGACCAACCGCGCGATCCCCGCCAACCTCCACCAGAACGAGGGTGCCATCGCCTTCGCCGCCGCCCAGGGCGAGGTGGAGGGGGTGATCCTCTCGCTCGATCCCGCAACGGGGGCGATCCTGAACGGCCAGTCCCTGGGCGCACCGGACCGCGCAATCCAGTCGCCAAGCTTTGCGGGCGACCCCGTGCGGATGCGGATCGAGGGGTTTGCCGCCGCGGACGGGACCGTCAGCGGGCGGATCGTCAGCGACGGTCGCCTGCCCGCGTCAAGGCTTCCCGACGACCCGAACCCGGTCGATTACGCGCTGAACGCGCGGTTCACGCTGACCCTGCCGCCTCCGCCCAAGCTCGAGGCGGTCTTCGACGGCCCGGCCGCCAAGGCGAGCGCGCCGGGTGCTGCCTTCGCGGCCTTTGTCGCGGCGGTGGATACCGCCCAGCCGGGGCGGATCCTGCCCCTGATCCAGCCCGGGCACCCCGCCCGCGATTTCGTGACCGCAAGCCCGGCGGAGGCGCGGGGGTCGTTCCTCGGGGGGTTCTCGGCCGACGTGCTCGCGGCCGCGGTGGCGAAGGTGTACGAATACGACACCCATGCCACGATCATCGTGGAGCCGGGGGACGGGACGATGGCGCTCGACTTCGTCAAGGTCGGCGGGGTGTGGATGCTGGGCGCGCCGTGACCGCACTGCCCGTCCAGCCCGACGGCCCGACTGAGGCCCGGACTGACGCCCCGACTGGCCCCGCGGCTGGCCCCGCGACTGGCTCGTCCACCCCCGTGGTGGAGGTGCGCCCGCTTCCAGAGCCGGGATCGGCGAACCCGGGCACGGCCCATGACCGGGTGTACCGCGCGCTGCGCAGCCGGATCCAGCATGGCGAGATCGAGCCGGGCCGTGCGCTGACCCTGCGGGGGGTCGCGGCAGAACTGGGTGTGAGCATGACCCCCGCGCGCGAGGCGGTGCGCCGCCTGGCCGCCGAGGGGGCGCTGACGCTGTCGGCCTCGGGGCGCATCTCGACCCCCGAACTGACAACGGAGCGGCTGGAGGAGCTCGCCTCGATCCGGGCGTTGCTCGAACCCGAGCTTGCGTCGCGCGCGCTGCCGCGCGCCCATCTCGCCCTGATCGACCGTCTGGATGCGATCAACCACCAGATCGACGCGGCGATCGTGAAGGGGGACGCGACGGGCTATATCCGCACCAATCTGGAATTTCACCGCACGCTTTATCTGCGCGCCCAGGCCCCCGCGATGCTGGCGCTGACCGAAAGCGTGTGGCTGCAGGCGGGTCCCACCATGCGGGTGCTCTACAGCCGCCGCCAGCGGTCGGACGCGAGCGCCAACCACCGCAAGGTGCTCGCCGCGCTACGCGCGGGGGACGAGCCGGGGCTGCGGCTCGCCATCCGCGCCGATGTGACCCAGGGCCTCCGGATGCTGTCGGGCTGAGGGTGCTTGACAGCCCGCGACAGGCCCCGCATCCCCTGGTGACCGCCGGAGATTTTGCCATGCGCCGTTGCCTTGTCCTGCTTGTCCTTTTTGTCGTCACCGCTGCCCAGGCCGAGGAAGAAGCGGTCGTGACGGCCCGCGACTGGGGCTACGTCACCCAATGCGCCGAACAGGACAACGTGGTGATCGCACTCGACGGCATGGTCCGGCGGTTCGAGGTGCGGGCACGCCA
>JANNOT010000290.1:0-1734 GCA_031399375.1 Paraoceanicella sp. | reverse complement strand
GTTGAGCGCGAGCTTCTCGATCGCGTCGCGCATGTCCTCGAAATCGTTGGTGTCCACGGGGAAGAGGCCGCAAAACACCACCACCGGCTGCGCGGGCTTGAAGCCCGGAAGGGGCGCGTTGGTCGGGCGGCGCTCATGGGTGATGGTGTCGCCCACGCGGGTGTCGCGGACCTGCTTGATCGAGGCGGTGAAGAAGCCGATCTCGCCCGGCGTCAGCTCCGCCGCATCCTCCATGGCCGGGCGGAACACGCCCATGCGCTCGACCTGGTAGGCCGCACCGGTGGAGATCATGCGGATTCGCTCGCCCCGCCGTATCGTGCCATCCACGACGCGGAAGAGGACGACGACGCCGAGATAGGTGTCGTACCAGCTGTCCACCAGCATCGCCTTCAGCGGCGCCTCCGCGTCGCCCTGGGGCGCGGGCAGGCGCTTCACGATGGCCTCGAGCACGGCCGGGATGCCGATCCCGGTCTTGGCCGAGATCAGGACCGCGTCCGAGGCGTCGATGCCGATCACGTCCTCGATCTGCGCGCGCACCCGCTCGGGCTCGGCGGCGGGCAGGTCGATCTTGTTCAGGACGGGCACGATCTCGTGGCCCGCGTCGATGGCCTGGTAGACGTTGGCGAGCGTCTGCGCCTCGACGCCCTGCGAGGCATCGACGACCAGGAGCGACCCCTCGACCGCGCGCATGGACCGGCTGACCTCGTAGGCGAAATCGACATGGCCGGGGGTGTCGATCAGGTTCAGCACGTAGTCGAGCCCGTCGGCGGCGCGGTAGTTCAGGCGCACGGTCTGCGCCTTGATCGTGATGCCGCGCTCACGCTCGATGTCCATCGAGTCGAGCACCTGCTCCTTCATGTCGCGTTCCGCGAGCCCGCCGGTGAGCTGGATCAGCCGGTCGGCCAGCGTGGACTTGCCGTGGTCGATATGGGCCACGATCGAGAAGTTGCGGATGCGGGAAAGCTGTGTCATGGCGCTGATGTATGGAGCGGGGGTCCAGCCCCGTCAAGAAGAGCACCCGACGCATGACCGCGGCCCCGTTTTCAGCGACAATTCGCGCGACTTTTCCCCCCCCGGTGATGGAGGCGCGGCGCTGGATCGCGGGGCGCGCCTTCCCGGATGCCCTGCCGCTCCTCAACCTCAGCCAGGCGGCCCCCGTGCAGCCCCCGCCCGCGCCCTTGCGCGAGGCGATCGCCGCGGCGGCCCTCGGCGAGCCGTCGTCCCATCTCTACGGCCCCGTGCTGGGCCTGCCGGCCTTGCGCGCGGAAATCGCGGCCCGGTGGTCCCACGCCTATGGCGGGGCCATCGCGGCCGAGGATGTCTGCATCACCTCGGGCTGCAACGAGGCGTTCTGCGCGGCGCTCTCCACCCTCGCGAGCCCGGGCGAGGCGGTGATCCTGCCCACCCCCTACTATTTCAATCACAAGATGTGGTGCGACACCGCCGGGATCACGACCCAGCTCCTTCCCTGCGGCCAGGGTATGGTGCCCGACCCCGCCGCCGCCCGCGCACTGATCACGCCCGCGACACGCGCCATCGTGCTGGTGACGCCGAACAACCCCACGGGGGCGGAGTATCCGGCGGGCGTCCTCGACGCCTTCCTCGACCTCGCGCGCGAGGCGGGGATCGCGCTGGTGCTGGACGAGACCTATCGCGACTTCCACAGCCGCGACGGGGCGCCCCACGGGCTCTTCTCGCGCCCCGACTGGCGCGACAACCTGATCCACCTCTATT
>JANNOT010000240.1:0-8368 GCA_031399375.1 Paraoceanicella sp. | reverse complement strand
CGCGAAGATGAACAGACCGACGAGCGAAATCGCCCACTGCAGCGCGCTCGATTCCATAAAGATGTTGATGATCGAGGCCCCGAACAGCCCGATCACGCCCATCATCAGGAAGCGGCCAAGGCCCGAGAGGTCGCGCTTCGTGGTGTAGCCGTAGAGGCTGAGGCCCGCGAAGGCGATCGCCGTCACGAAGAAGGTCTGGGCGATCGACGCGCCGGTGAAGACCGCGAAGATCCAGGCGATCGACAGGCCCATCAGGGCAGCGAAGCCCCAGAAGATCAGCTGTGCGGTGCCGACCGACAGGCGGTAGATCGCGGCCGAAAGCCCGAACACCACGACGAGCGGGGCGAACATGATCACCCACTTGATGGGCGAGTTGTACATGGTCGAGATCGTCTCGGCGCTCAGGATCATGCCGGGCTGGCCGTTGACGGCCGCGCGGAAATCCATGCCTACGATGTAGGCGACAAGCCCGGTTATGACCATCGCCACGGACATCAGCCCGTAGACGCGGTTCATGTGCGCGCGCAGGCCGGCATCGACTGCCGCGGTCTGCGCCCCGGCGCCTACCCGCCGGACGGTTTCGTACTGAGCCATATGCGGCACCCCTGTTCTGACGTTTGTGTCCATATGGCCCGCTGATGCGGACCCTAGCGTGATGTTGTCATTTTCTGCGCGTGATTCAAGTCGGCACACGGGAACCGCTCGTTAATCTCTCGCGCGCAACACCCGCGCGGGACGGGCGGCGAGCGGGCGCAGCGCGAACCCGAGGCCGGCCAGCAGGCTCGCCAATGCCCCGCCGGCCACGATCGCCACGGCCGAAAGAGGGGCGAAGCGGTACTCCGCCTCCATCACGAAGGTCATGACCCCCCAGCCCGCCACGGCCCCTGCGACAATCGCGACCGTGCCTGCCGCAAGCCCGAGCAGGGCCGCGCGCAACGCGAAGCTGCCCAGGATACGGCCCCGCGTCGCACCGAAGGTTTTGAGCACCGCCGCCTCGAACACCCGCCGCCGCTCGCCCGCGGCCGCGGCGCCGATCAGGACGACAAAGCCGGTGACGAGCACCGCCGCAGCGCCCCAGCGGGTCGCGGTCGCAAGCTCGCCCAATGCGGCGTTCACCCGCCCGATCGCCTCGCGCACGCCTATCCCCGTCACGTTGGGAAAGGCGTCGCCGACCGCGCGCAGCAACGCCCCCTCGGACGCCGGTGGCGCATAAACGGTGGCCAGATGGGTGTGCGGCGCGCCGCGCAGGACACCCGGATCGAGGACCATCAGGAAATTGATCCCCATGTCGCGGAAATTCACCACGCGAAAGCTCGCGATGGTCGCGGTGACGTCGCGGCCCAGGATGTTGACCGTCAGGCTGTCGCCGAGCTTCAGGCCCATTTCGCGCCCCACCTCGTCGGAAAAGCTCATCTGGGGCGGTCCGGCATAGTTCGGGGGCCACCAGGCGCCCTCCGTCAGCTCCGTGCCCGGGGGCATCGCGTCGGCATAGGTCACGCCCCGGTCGCCGCGCAGGACCCAGGCCGCCTCCGGGTTGATCTTCGCATCGCGCGCGGGGATGCCGTTGATCGCCGTGATCACGCCGCGCAGCATCGGCGCCGTCTCGATCTGCTCCACGCCCGCGATGCCGCCCGCCGCGGCGCGGAACGGGTCGAGCTGGTCGTTTTGGATGTCGACGAAGAAATAGGCGGGTGCGCGGCCGGGCAGCTCCTGCGCGATCAGCGTGCGCATGTTGGCATCGATCTGCCCCACGGTGGCAAGCACCATGAGCCCGAGCCCGAGCGACAGGACCACCCCCGACGTCTCGCCCCCCGGCCCGCCGACGGCTGCGAGCGCGAGGCGCAGCCCCGGGCGCCCGCGGGTCATCCGGCTGCGGGCGACGCGCCGGGCCAACGCCCCGGCCCCCCGGGCGGCGAGCGCCAGCGCGGCGAGGGTCGCCACGATCCCCGCCGCGGACCAGAGCGCCAGGGTCGGGATGCCCGACAGCCATGCAGCCAGGCCGATCAGGAGCGCCGCGCAGGCGAGCGTCGCCATGACGTAGGGCAGTCGTGGCCAGGCCCGGTCAGGCGCGGCGAGGTCGCGGAACAGGCCCGCCGCCCGGATGTCGCGGGCCCGCGCCAGCGGCCAGAGGGTGAAGATCAGCGCCGCGAGCAGGCCGTAGACCGCCGCCTCTACCATCGGTCCGGGATAAACGGCGAAAAGCGCGGGCACGGGCAACCGGTCGGCCAGGAGCGGCCCCAGGAGCAGAGGCACCCCCGCCCCGAGCACGAGGCCGATCGCGACGCCGAGCAGGGCCAGAAGCCCGATCAGCAGGAAGTAGACGGCAAAGATCGTGCCCCCCGATGCCCCCAGGGTCTTGAGGGTCGCGATGGTCTCGGTCTTGCGCTCCAGATAGCTGCGAACTGCCGCCGACACACCGACCCCGCCGACCGCGAGGCTCGCGAGCCCCACGATCACGAGGAACGCCCCGAGCCGGTTCACGACGTTCTCGATCCCCGGGGCGCCGTTGCGCCGGTCGCGCCAGCGGATCCCGTCATCGGGAAAGCTGCGGTCGAGATCGGCGCGCACCGCGTCCAGATCGGCGCCGGGCGACAGGCGCAGGCGGTAGTTGCTCTCGTAAAGCGTGCCGGGGGCGAGCAGCCCGCTGCGCTCCAGCCCCGCCCGGCTCACGATCGTGCGGGGCCCGAGCGAGAAGCTCGCCGTCGCCCCATCGGGCTCGCGCGTCAGGATGGCCGTAAGGGTGAAATCCTGGGTGCCGAGCCGGACCGTTTCGCCGATCTCGACGCCGAGCCGTCCCGCCAGCGCCTCTGCCATCACCATCCCGGGCAGGTCGCCCGGGGGGGAGAGCGCATCGGCCAGCGGGATCGCGGGCGCGAGACCCACGGTTCCGGTCAGCGGATAGGTCCCGTCCACGCCCTTGACCTGCGTCAGCGCGCGTCGGCGATCCGCCCCGCCGGGATCGGCCACGCTGACCATCGAGCGGAAATCGACGATCTCGGACACCGCCTCGGCCCGCGCCTCCATCCAGGCGCGTTCCTCGGGCGTGGCGAAGCGGTAGGTCATGCGCAGTTCGGCATCGCCACCCAGGATCACCGCGCCCTCGCGGTCCAGCCCCTGGGTGATCGCCATGCGCACTGATCCCACGGCGGCAATCGCCGCGACGCCGAGCGCGAGGCAGGCGAGGAACACCCGGAACCCCGCGAGCCCCCCGCGCAGCTCGCGCCGCGCGATGCGAAGCGCGACGCTCATTCGGCGGCCGCGGCGCGGGCGCGGGCGGTCTCGCCCTCGATCCGCCCGTCGCGCAGGCGCACGATGCGGTCGCAGCGCTCGGCAAGTTCCGGCGCATGGGTGACCATGACCAGGGTCGCGCCGCGGTCGCGCAGGCCGAAGAGCAGGTCCATGATCACGTCGCCCGTCGCGCCGTCGAGATTGCCCGTGGGCTCGTCAGCCAGCAGGATGTCGGGGCGGGGTGCTGCGGCGCGGGCGAGCGCCACCCGCTGCTGCTCGCCGCCCGAAAGCTGGGCGGGGTAATGGTCGAGCCGGGCGCCGAGGCCCACCCGCCGCAGTTCCTCGGCCGCCTTCTCGAACGCGTCGCGGTCGCCCGCAAGCTCCAGCGGCGTCGCCACGTTCTCCAGTGCCGTCATGGTCGGGATCAGGTGGAAAGACTGGAACACCACCCCCATATGCGACCGGCGGAAGCGCGCCAGTGCATCCTCGCCGAGCGCGGTCAGATCGGCGCCGAGTGCCCGGACGCTGCCGCCGCTCGCCCGCTCCAACCCGCCCATGATCATCAGGAGAGACGACTTGCCGCTGCCCGATGGACCCACCAGCCCCACCGCCTCGCCCCGCGCCACCGCAAGGTCGATGCCCCGCAGAATGTTGACCGGCCCCGCATTTCCCGCGAGCGTCAGGGTGACGGCCGCAAGGCTGAGGACGGGGTCGGCGGGGGCAGGGCTGGTCATGCGGGATCTCTTCCGGTCGGTTGCTGCCCTGCGATATGGGGCGGTGCGGGCGATCCGCAACCTGATGCTCCTGATGGCGCTGGCCGGTCCAGCGGCGGCCCAGGGGCAGCCGCTCGTGATCGCGGCCCTGGGCGATTCGCTGACCCATGGCTACGGCCTGCCGCCCGAGGAAGGGTTCACGGCCGAGCTCCAGCGCTGGCTCGACGCGAACGGCCCGGTCAAGGTCACCGTCATCAATGCGGGTGTCTCGGGCGACACCACGGCGGGGGGCCGCGCGCGGCTCGACTGGACGCTGACGCCGGACGTGAATGCGCTGATCGTGGAGCTGGGGGGCAACGACCTGCTGCGCGGGATCGACCCGGCCGAGACCCGGGCCAATCTCGACGCGATCCTGACCGAGGCGGGGCGGCGCGGTCTGCCGGTGCTGCTGGCCGGCCTGCCGGGGCCGCAGAACTACGGGCCGGAGTACAAGGCGGAATTCGATGCGATCTTTCCCGAGCTCGCGCAGCAGCACGGGGCGATCCTCTACCCGAACTTTCTCGCGGGCCTGAGCGGGCTCAGCGACCCCGCGCAGCGCCGCGGAATGATGCAGGAGGACGGGCTCCACCCATCGGCGGCGGGGGTGCGGCGGATCGTCGAGGCGATCGGCCCGTCCGTCCTGCGGCTCGTGGCGGCGGTGACCGGCGGCTGACAGGGCGAAGGGGGCGTGTGGCGATGCGGCTCTTCGCGGCGCTGCCCCTGCCGGAGCCGTTCACGGACCGGCTCGCGGCCCTGACCGACGGTCTGCCCGGGGGCAGGGTCGTTCCCGACGAGGATTTCCACGTGACGTTGGGCTTCTTCGACGAGCTTGACCGCCATGCCGCTGCCGATCTCGACGCAGAGCTGGCCGCGATCCGCGCGGGGCCGCCGCGGGTGGCCATCGACGGGCTCGGCACCTTCGGATCACCGCCCAGGACGCTCTTTGCTGCGGTGCGCGCGGACGCCGCGCTGACCCATCTGCGCGACAAGGTCGTGCAGGCGGCCCGCGGGGCAGGGGTGGATATCAGGCGCACGCGCTTTCACCCCCATGTCACGCTCGCCCGGCTTGGTCCCGCCGATGGCGGACCCGCGCTCGACCGCTGGATCGCGGCCCATGCGGGCATCCGCGTGGCACCCGTGACCATCCCCGCCTTCTGCCTCTACCAGTCCCAGCGCGGCCGCGGCGGCGCAGTCTATACCGAGCTGGTGCGCTACCGCCTGTCGCCCGACCCGTCATAGGTCTCGGGCAGGTCCCAGAACGGACGCCGCGCCTCGGACATGGCCTGCGCACGGGTGATCCCGATGTCGCGCAGGAGCGCGTCGTCGAGATCCGCAAGCGTCACGCGGTCCCGCCGGACCTGCAACCAGGCCATGAGGCGGCGCAGCGGCGCCCAACGGGTGGCAAGGCGCGGGGCGGCGACGGCGATGCGGGTCATGATTGTCTCCATACAATCGGGTGATGCGAATGGCGTTGCACATCACGTGATCTGATGTATCGTCGATGCTGGGACGCAACGAAAGTGAATGATTTTTGCGTCGATCATCAAGGACTGTGATGATGCCCCGGAACATCGATCTGACTGCCCTGCGCTCCTTCGTCACCGTGGCGGAAACCGGCGGGGTGACCCGGGCCGCGACGCGCCTGCATCTCACGCAATCGGCCGTGTCGATGCAGCTGAAGCGGCTGGAGGAGATGCTGGGCCAGGCGGTGCTGGACCGGTCGGGCCGGGGTGTCAGCCTGACCACGCAGGGCGAGCTTCTGCTCAGCTACGGCAAGCGCATGCTGGCGCTGAACGACGAGGTCTGGTCGCGGATGACCGACGCGGCCTTTACCGGCGAGATCCGCCTGGGCGTGCCCCATGACATCGTCTATCCGCATATCCCGGAGGTCATGCACCGCTTCGCGGCGGCCTATCCGCGGGTCCGCCTGACCCTCGACAGCTCGTACACCCGGACCCTCAAGACGCGGTTTGCGGCGGGCGAGATCGACGTGATCCTGACGACCGAGGACCGGCTCGATCCAGGGGGAGAAACGCTCGACGCCCCGCGCCTCGTCTGGGTCGGGGCACCCGGCGGGGCGGCGTGGCGGGGGCGGCCGCTGCGCCTGGCCTTCGAGAACATCTGCATCTTTCGCACGGTCACCCAGGCGGCCCTCGACACCGCCGGGGTCGCCTGGACCATGGCGGTCAATTCCGACAATACCCGGTCCATCGAGGCGGCGGTGTCGGCGGACCTCGCGGTCCATGTGTCGCTCGATTCCAACCTGCCCCCCTATTTCGAGCGGGTGCGCCACGCCGGTGCCCTGCCCGACCTGCCGCAGGTGTGCATCAACATGTACATGGGCAGCGGCCTGGCCTGCGGGACCACGGCGGCCCTGGCGGACATGATCCGCGCGGCCTACCGGGGCGACCGCCAGGTGGCGGCACAGTAGCGGTCAGGCGGCGGGCGAGATCCCGACCGGCTCGCGCATGGCGATATGGGCGGGATGGGGCCAGGTGCGCACCGTCTCCACCACCGCCGCCTCGACGCCCGCCGGGTCGGCGATCCCCTTGAGCGCCAGCATCTTTTCCAGCGCCGCGAGCCAGCAGGTATAATAGTCGTCGGTGTCCCCGGCCATTGCATGGGCCGCGTGTTCGGATGCGGAAAGCTCCGCGCTGAACACCTGCACCCATTCGGGCCACGTGAAGTGGCCCGCGCGGTGGAGGCTTACGACCATGGCAAAGGCCCGCGCCTCCCACGGGGCGCCGAACACCGGCCCCTCCTCGCCCTGCGGCAGGTGGGGGACGGCGGGGCAGAGCGACGCGGGATCAGGCCGCGGGGTCAAGGTGATCCTCCCACAGATCGATGCAGAGCGTGTCGAGCGCCGACGCATCGCCCCCCCACATCTCCTGTGCCGTGAACCGGATCAGGTACACATGCTGGGGCCGCGCATCGCCATGGGCATTGGTGTCGGGAAAGGGATATACATGGTGCACCCGTTCCACGACGCCCGTCTTGCCGCGGGCGTAGCGGGGCAGCCTCGTATGGCCATCGGGATGGATGGTCCGGGTCAGCACCCGGTCGCCGGGCTGATACTTGGCGGCGCGATTGCTCTCGACCGCGAGCGGCAGCCCCTTCATGGCGATATGGGTGGCCACGTCCTTGGTCATCGGTGCGGAGCCCGGGTTCGGGGCCCCGATCTCGCCGCGCCAAGCGCGCAGAAGGTCGTCGCGTGTGACGATGCCCTTCTCCACCACCAGCGTCTCGACGCAATGGATCCAGTGCACGTAATAGTCTGTGGCCAGGTACTCGGCGCCCGGCATCCGCTCGATGGCATGGCGCAGTTCGTCGAGGTTCCATTTTCCAAGCGCGCCGGTCGCCCACATCAGGGCAAAGGCGCGCTCTTCCCATTCCGCGCGAAAGACCGGCTCGTCGGGGATCTGGTCGATGGTGCCGAGACCCGCCATCCCCCCCATGTCATGGACGCCGTTCATGCGGTCACCGGGGTGCCGAGCGCCGAGACGCCGATCATCGAATCGCGGGTGACGAGCGCGGTCAGTTCCTCAACCCCCATCCCCTCGGTGCCCGCGGGGCGCATGGGCAGCACCATGTAGCGAAGCTCGGCGGTGGAATCCCAGACGCGGATCTCCACGTCGGCGGGCACGTCGTAGCCGAATTCCTTCAGCACGCGGCGCGGTTCGCGCACCACACGCGACCGGTAGCCGGGCGCCTTGTACCAGTTGGGCGGCAGGCCGAGCACGCCCCACGGGTAGCAGGAGCAGAGGGTGCAGACGACGACATGGTGAAGCGTGGGCGTGTTCTCGAGCACGATCAGGTCCTCGGCCTGGAGCCGGGGGATCTCGAGCTCTTCGAGCACCTCGTTGGCATCGCGGAGCAGGCGGGCCTTGAACTCGGGTTCCGTCCAGGCGCGCGCGACGAGATTCGCGCCGATCTGGGGTCCGACGCGGTTGGCGAAGATGTCGATCATCTCGTCCATCGCCGCCGGATCGACCAGCCCCTTTTCGGCCAGCAGCCCCTCGATCGCCTTGACCCGCACGGCGACCGCATCGGGCGGGGCGTGGTGGTGATCGTCATGGTCATGGCTCATGCGCAAGTCCCCCGGGGCTGCAAGGTTCGATATTCGTTAATTGAAAAGTCAAACATGGGTCGGGCCATCGCGCAATCCCTTCGATCGCGGCCCGTCGCGTGACGCGGACGATCAGCCCGTCGACCGGCGATCATTGAACGGAAACGTCCGGTGCGCTACATAGGTGAGGCAACAGATGGAGCCCGCGATGACACAGGTCTTCTTCTCCGAGGAAATGGATCTGATCTGATCCGATGACGTCCTTCCGAATCCGGGATCGGTATGTCGTGGCCGTGGTCACGATGACCGGTCTCGTGATCCT
>JANNOT010000187.1:0-2860 GCA_031399375.1 Paraoceanicella sp. | reverse complement strand
TGCGGTCAGCATCGCGCGCGAGATCGGCTATCCGGTGATGATCAAGGCGAGCGCGGGCGGCGGCGGCAAGGGCATGCGCATCGCCTGGGACGATGCGGAGGCGCGCGAGGGGTTCGCGCGGTCGAAGTCCGAGGCGGCGTCGAGTTTCGGGGACGACCGGATCTTCATCGAGAAGTTCGTGACGCAGCCGCGGCATATCGAGATCCAGGTGCTGGGGGACAAGCACGGGGCCTGTCTCTACCTCGGAGAGCGCGAATGTTCGATCCAGCGGCGCAATCAGAAGGTGGTCGAGGAGGCGCCCTCGCCGTTTCTCGATGCGGCGACGCGCGCCGCGATGGGGGAGCAGGCGGTCGCGCTGGCCAAGGCGGTGGATTACAGTTCGGCCGGCACGGTCGAGTTCATCGTGGACGGCGCCCGCAACTTCTATTTCCTCGAGATGAACACGCGATTGCAGGTCGAGCATCCGGTGACGGAACTGATCACCGGGATCGATCTGGTGGAGCAGATGATCCGGGTGGCGGCGGGGGAGAAGCTCGCGTTCGCGCAAGGCGACGTCAAGTTGACCGGCTGGGCGGTCGAGAGCCGGATCTATGCGGAGGACCCGTTTCGCAATTTCCTGCCCTCCATCGGGCGGCTGACGCGGTATCGCCCGCCGGCGGAGTTCGCGAGCCCCGATGCGGTGGTGCGCAACGACACCGGCGTGTTCGAGGGCGGCGAGATCTCGATGTTCTACGATCCGATGATCGCCAAGCTCTGCGCCTGGGGGCCGGACCGGGCGGCGGCGATCGCGACCATGCGCGGGGCGCTGGACGGGTTCGAGCTGGAGGGGATCGGGCACAACCTGCCGTTCCTGTCGGCGGTGATGGACCATCCGCGGTTCGTCGCGGGCGAGATCACCACGGCGTTCATCGCGGAGGAGTATCCCGACGGGTTCCACGGATCTGTGCTGGAGGCTGGCGTGCTGGGCGATCTGGCGGCGCTGGCGATGACGCTGAAGGTGCTGCACGAGCGCCGGAGCGCGGGGATTTCCGGGGCGCTGGCCAATCATACCCGCGAAGTGGGGCGGGTGTGGGTCGTCACCATCGAGGGCGCGTCTTGGCGCGGGACGGTCGGCGACGCCGGGGACGGGTTCGTAGTGGATTTCGAGGACGGCGCGCCGCGCGAGGTGCGCATCGACCGGGGGACGGCGTTCGGGCCGCTGGTCTGCGGGACGGTCGATGGCCGGGAGGTCATCGTCAAGGTCGGCGCGCGACCGACGGGGTACCGGATGCGCCACCGCGGCGCGGATCTGGGCGTGTCGGTGCTCAGCCCGCGCCATGCGGAGCTCTCGGCGCTCATGCCGGTGAAGGCGGCGGCGGACACGTCCAAGTTGCTGCTGTGCCCCATGCCGGGGCTGGTGGTGCGCATCGACGTGGCGGAGGGCGACGAGGTGCAGGACGGGCAGAGCCTCGCCATGATCGAGGCGATGAAGATGGAGAACGTGCTGCGCGCCGAGCGCAAGGGGCGGATCGCGCGCGTCCGGGCACGGCCGGGAGACAGCCTCGCGGTGGACGACGTGATCCTGGAATTCGAGTGATGGCGCCTCAGCGCCGGCGCGATCCGGTCTCCTGGCGGCGGGAGGTCAGGCGGTCGATAGTGCCGGTGAGTTCGCGCACCGTGGTGGGAGAAGGGCGGCGCTGGACGACCGTGCCGTCGGTGTCGATAAGCACGAGGCCGAAGCCGCGGGGGCGGAGCTGGCGGCGCAGCGGGCCGGTCGCGGCGGGGTCGGTATCGGTCAGCACGACGACGAGGCGATCCTCCAGGTCGGCGGCGCCCTCGGCGAGCATGTCGAGTTGCTGGGCGTATCGCGGATCATTGGGTGAATCGGCGAAGATCACCAGTGGCCGGGCAACCCAAAGCAGGGCGTCGAGATCGGGCTCGGGCGCGTCGGGCGCGTCGGCCTGCACCGCGACGACAGGTGTCTGGACCTCGTCCTCGGCGGCGGCGAGGGCGGGCAGCATCAGGGCGATCGCGATCAGGCGCAGGTTCGGCATGGTGACTCCCTCCCGGTGCAGACATAATCACATCGGGGCCGGAAGCGAGGGCCAATCAGCGCGAATCGCCCGGCGCGCCTTGGGGCGACGGGCGAGCAAAGGGACGGGAGCGCGATGACGGGGCCTGATCTTGACGACTGGCGCGCGCTGGCGCGGCGCGAGCTGAAGGGCCGCGACTCCGAAGCGCTGACCTGGTCGACGCCGGAGGGGATCGCCGTGAAGCCGCTCTACACCGAGGCGGATCTGGCCGGCCTTGGGCATCTCGGCGGGTTGCCGGGGGTGGCGCCCTACGTGCGCGGGCCGCGGGCGACGATGTACGCGGGGCGGCCGTGGACGATACGGCAGTATGCGGGGTTTTCGACCGCGGAGGAGAGCAACGCCTTCTATCGCAAGGGACTGGCGGGGGGGCAGCAGGGGGTGTCGGTGGCCTTCGATCTCGCGACCCATCGCGGTTACGACAGCGACCATCCGCGCGTGGTGGGCGATGTCGGCAAGGCGGGCGTGGCCATCGATTCAGTCGAGGACATGAAGATCCTGTTCGACGGCATCCCGCTCGACCGGATCTCCGTGTCGATGACGATGAACGGCGCGGTGATCCCGGTGCTCGCGAGCTTCATCGTCGCGGGCGAGGAGCAGGGGGTTTCGCGGGCGGCGCTGTCGGGGACGATCCAGAACGACATCCTCAAGGAGTTCATGGTCCGCAACACGTATATCTATCCGCCCGAGCCGAGCATGCGGATCGTGTCGGACATCATCGCGTACACGGCGGCGGAGATGCCGAAGTTCAATTCGGTGTCGATCTCGGGCTATCACATGCAGGAGGCGGG
>JANNOT010000177.1:0-4862 GCA_031399375.1 Paraoceanicella sp. | reverse complement strand
GGGACGGGGCCGTGGTGTTCGCCCGCCGCCGGCGGGGCCCGGCCACCACCGCCGGGCGCCCCCGGGGGGTGGATACCGGGGCGGACACGCTCTCCGCCGGGCCCCGCCCCTAGCCCTGACGCGCGGCCCGCGGCGTGTCCCGACGCGCTGCGCGGTCCCTAGCCCGGGGGGGCGAGAAATCCGGTCAGGGCCCGGCGCACCATGGCCGTCACCCCGGGGCGGGGCAGGGCGCGGAACGGCATCGGGCGGCAGACCTCGATGGCGGCGACGCCGACGCGGGCGGTCAGCGCGGCGTTGATCACCCCTTCGCCGAACCGGCGCGACAGGCGCGCGACGATCCCGCCGCCGAGCGCCGCCCCCACCATGTCGTCGCCCATCGCGACCGCGCCCGTGGCGACAAGATGCGCCGCGACCGCACGCAGGAGCCGCCAGGACCCCAGGATCCCGGAGCGCCCACCATAGATCTCGGCCACCGCGCGGATCATGCGCACATTACCCGCAAGCGCTGCCGCCACGTCCACGAGCGCCATGGGCAGGAGCGCGGTGGTGACGGCGACCTGGCGCGCCGCCCGCTCGATCGCCGCGATGGCGCGGGCATCAAGTGCGGCGAGGTATTCACGCTCGGCAAGCGAAAGGAGCGCGTCGGCGTCGAGCACCCCGGCGCCCTGATCCGCCATGCGTGACCGCGCCCAGGCGAGATCGCTGCGCGCGCCGTAGAATCGGGCGATGGCGGCCACCGCCGCCTCGGCCTCGGACCGGCTGCGCGCCGTCTCCACCCCCTGGCGCAGCGTATCGACGCGGCCGAGACGGCGCAGGGCCAGCGTCTCGCGCACGAGGAACGCCACAAGGCCCGCAACCGCGATCGCCCCCAGGACCGCGGCCGTCCAGCCCAGCACGACATTGCGGCCGAGCAGCCCCAGGATGAAATCCCAGGTCGCCGTGGCGATGGCGAGCCCGACGAGCCCCGCGACCGCCCCCCACACGAGGCGCCCGAACCCGCCCATGGGCCGGGCGGCCAGCGGCAGGGCCTGTGCCATCGCGGCGCTGTCGGCCAGCGGCGGGGCGTCGGCGGGATGGGGCGCGGGCTCGGCCAGCGCGGCACCCGTCTCGATCAGCACCGGACCGCGGCGCGGGGGGGGATCGGTGTGGGTCATGCCAGCCTGTCCCCGATCAGGAAGTCGAGCGCCCGGTCGAGCCGGATATGGGGCGGCCCCTCGCCCGGGCGACGGTTCAGGCGGGGCGGCGCGAAATGCATCACGCCGTAATCGCCAGCCTGCCAGTGCGCGCCATCCTCGGCCAGGATCTGGGCCGGGTCGGTGGGCAGGTCGCCCGGGTGCAGCACCGCCTCGCGCCCGGTGGACAGCAGCGTGCCCCGCACGCAGTCCACTGCCACGCCGTCATGGCGCACGGTCTGCTCGACCGTCGCGCGCAGGCTCGCGATCGCCATCGCGGCAGTTCGCGCGCCGCGGAACTGCGCCCGATCGCGCGCATCCCGAAGCAGCGCCTCGGCGATCGCGGTCAGCCGGTCATGCTGGCTGTGGTGCAGATGGTCCGCCTTGGTCGCGCAGAAGAGGATCCGTTCCACCCGCACCCCCCAGAGCGCAGAGAGCCATGTGTTCGGCCCCGGGCGGAAGGCGGCAAGGATGCCGGCCATCGCGTCCTTGAGGTCCGCCACCGCCCGCGGCCCGCCCTGCAACGCCTCCAGCACGTCCACGAGTACCACCTGCCGGTCGATGCGGGCGAAATGGTCGCGGAAGAACGGCCGCACCACGAGGCGCTTGTAGCTTTCGAACCGCCGCTCGAACGCGCGGGCCAGCGAGCCGCCCCGTGCCGTCGCACTGGGGGGAAGGGGCGCGAAGGTGAGCGCGGGCGACCCCTCGAGATCGCCCGGCATCAGGAAGCGACCGGGCGCCAGCGCCGAAAGCCCCGCAAGGCGCCCCGCGCCAAGATAGTCGCGAAAGGCTGCCGCGAGCGCCTGGGCTTCGCCCTCGTCCAGCCGCGCGGCGGGATCGAGCGCAGCCATCCGCGCCCGGAACGCGGCCGACAGTCCGGCACGGGCGGGGCTTTCGGCGGCCGCGAGCGCCTCGGCCGACCATTGGGCATAGCTCTGTTCCAGCAGGGGCAGGTCGAGCAGCCATTCCCCGGGGTAATCCACGATGTCGAGATGGACCGTGCGCGGCCCCGCCAGCGCCGCAATCCAGCCCGACGGACGCACGCGCAACGACAGGCGAAGGGTGCTGACGCTGCGGGTCGAGACGGGCCATCGCGGGGCCGGGCCCGACAGCGCATCCAGGTGCCCCTCGACATCGAAGCGGGGCACGCCGTCATCGGGCTGGGGCTGGAGGAACGCGGCCTCGATCCGCCCGCCCTGGGCGGCGGCGAGCTGGGGCATGCGCCCGCTGTCGCGCAGGTTCGCGACCAGGCTCGTGATGAACACCGTCTTGCCCGCACGGCTCAGCCCGGTGACGCCAAGCCGGATCACCGGCTCGAACAATCCCTCGACCCCCGCCTGGGCATCCTCAAGCCGCCGGGTCAGTTCATCTGCGATGTCCAGTATGCCCATGCGCGCCACGATAGCGGCCCCGGGCACATGTTGCGAGGGGGGGGGTACCTGCCCGTTCGCACAGCCGGGCGGGTCGTCGAACCACGGGCGTGCGGTCTATCCAGACGCTTCCACGGATAGTCCGACACGGGCACCGATCCGCGGTCTGGGGAGGCTGACGAAGCCGGTACGGCGCACATGGGCGGGCGATGCTCCCCTTGATGCGCAGACGGGCGGTCGCGACCGACAGGGACTGCCGTCACAAATGAAAAAAACCGGCCGGGGCCGGGGTGGGGTGGTGCTTCGCGTGCGACAGTCATCCTGCCGGGAAAGGATCCGCGCCTCCCCGGGGGAGGGAGGCGCGGGGTGCTCTTAGCCCTCGAATTTCGGCAGGGCCTCGAGCTTCTCCTTCGTCGCGTCGATGTACACACGGACGTCGGAGCCGTCATCGCTGCGCAGCACGCGCAGATCGTCATAGCTCATGGCGACCGGGTGCGCGCCCCAGCCCATGAAACCGCCAACATCGATCACCGCCTTGTCGATCGCACCACCGGCGTCGAGCAGAAGCTCGGAGACCGTGCCCACCTCTTCGTCGCCAAGGCCGTAGACGGCGGCGCCGGTCACGTCCTCGGTCGTCAGGGTGGTGCGCTCGACCACCGAGTAGCCATCACGCTTCACCGCATCGAGCGACCCGGTCATGGCCGTATCGACGGTCGTGGCCGGGGTGGTGGCGGGGGACGTCGTGGTAGCCGTCGTGGCAGCGGGGGTGGTCATCACGCCATTGTCCACCGACACGTCTTCGGGCGCGACATAGGCGGGTGCACCCTCCAGGGTGGCGCGCGAGACGTTCAGCGCCAGGAACCAGTCATCGGCGGTCTCGTCGGACCGCACGAGCACCTTGACGGTGTTCATGGGCACGGCGACCGTCTTTTCGCCGATGCCGAGAAAGCCGCCGACATCAACGAGCAGCGCGCGGACAGACCCGTCGCGCGACAGGAGGATGTCGTTCACCTCGCCGATCGTGTCCCAGTCCACATCCGCGGTCGCGGCGCCGGACTCGAGCTCGGCCCCATAGATCGTGGCCCCGATGATCTCGGAGGCCGACAGATCCTCGGGTGCCGCCTCGGTCAGGAACGCGTCACCCTGCAGGGCGACGAGGCTGTCCGCAGTCCGCTCCACCGCCTGGTCGGCGGGTGCGACGGGGGTCGTCGGCGTCACAGGTGCGGTTTCCGTGGTCTGCGCCCATGCGCCGGTCGCCAGCGCAAGGGCCAAGGCGGTCGTGGCAAGCAGTCGGGTCATGGCAAGTCTCCTTGTCGGTCGTAATTTCCAGACAGACCGTCCTGGTCTGCGATGGCTAGGAAACGCCGCGTTGCCGACGAAGTTCCCCGATCATGTCGCGCCGCGATGGCGAAAATTTTTGGCTTGACTTGGGAACAATTTTGCAAAACGCACGTTTCACTTTTCGGCGTGGAGTCCCGCGCCACGTCCAATGGAGCATCACATGACCAATATTTTCCGCCTGAGCCTCGTTCTGCTCGCGCTCGGCGTCACGGCCTGCAACACGATCGAGGGCGCCGGTGAAGACATCTCGTCCGGCGGCGAGGCCGTGTCCGATACCGCGCGCGACACGCAGGACGCGATCACCGAATAAGCCGTTCGGTGACGACATCGGCGCCGCGCGGCCCCCCCCCGCGCGGCGCCGTTGCGTTTCAGGCAGCGGCGGACACGCGCGTCCGCCAGTCCTTCAGCTCTGCGATTCGGCGCGCGAGCGCCTGGTGCTGCGCGGTGAGGACCGTCAGTTCGGGGTTGGAGACGGTGCAGGCGGCAATCGCCCGATCGTAGAGATCGAGGATACGCTCCTCCCCATCGATGATCCCGCCGAGCACGCTTTCGTCGAGCCCTGTGACGAGCGAGCGGACATAGATCACCGTCCGATGGACCGAACCCATGATCGAGCCGGTGGCATCGACGGGACGGCCCCCAGCGGCCAGCATTTCGGCGACGGCCTGGGCATCCTGGGTGCGGCGCCCACGCATCTCGCTGAACAGGGTGGTCAGATCGCCGGGCTCGGCCTGGTCAAGCGCTTCCTTATAGCCTTCGCGACTGTCGATCAGGGCGGTGTGCAGCGTCTCGATGGCGTCGAGATGGTCGGACATGGGACGTCTCCTCTCAAAAATGCGGGGGAAGGGCGGCCCCCCGGTGGGCCTGCCCCATCAACGCCCGGGAGCGTCCGGCGGTTCCTACTGCGCCGCGATCTGGCGCGGCGCGCTGCGGGCCGACAGCCGGTCGAGCTGTGCCGCGAACGACAGGCGCGCAGTCC
>JANNOT010000169.1:0-11463 GCA_031399375.1 Paraoceanicella sp. | reverse complement strand
CCAGACCGTGACCGAGCTCGACGCCGAGGGGGCCGCGAAACTCATGAAACTCCTCGACGTGCTGGAGGAGGACGACGACGTCCAGTCCGTCACGGCTAACGCGGAGTTCAGCGACGAGGTGCTGGCAACGCTCGGCTGATTTCTCAGGGGTTCAGGTCGCGCAGATACGCGTTTGCGTCGCGCGAGTCCGCGAAGCGGGCAGGATCAATTATGGTAGTCAGGCGGGTTGGCGCATCGCCTGCGCCCGACAGCAGCGAGCCGTCGGGGGCAGCGATCCGCGACTGGCCGTGATAGGCGAAGCGCGAGTCCGCGCCGCAGAGGTCGGCATAGACCACGAAAACCTGGTTCTCGAACGCCCGGACCGGGATCATGTGGTCGCAGATGAACTGGGAGTGGGGTCCGGCGGGCAGGGCGGTGGGGACGGCGATCACGTCCGCGCCGGCGCGGGCGAGGCGGCGGGCGTTCTCGGGGAATTCGACGTCGTAGCAGATGAGCAGGCCCACGCGCAGGCCGCCGACCGGGGCCGTGACCGCCGCCGGGGGGCCGGGGGTGAAATGGGTGCGCTCGTAGTCGCCGTAGAGGTGGCTCTTGCGGTAGACGGTTGGGGCGCCCCGGCCGTCGGTCAGGACGGCGCTGTTCCAGACCCGGCCCTCGGCCTGCTCGGCAAAGCCTGCGACGAGGGTGAAGCCTCCCGCCCGGGCGAGCGCGCCGAGGGCGGCGACCTGGGGGCCGTCCACGGGCTCGGCGAGCGTCGCGAAGGCCTCGCCCGCGCCGTAGCCCGGCAGGACGAGCTCTGGCAGGACCACGAGGTCGGCCTCCAGCCCGCGCAGCGCCGCCTCGATGCGCGCGAGGTTGCCCGGGACGTCGCCCGCCCGCGCCTCGACCTGGACCAACGCTGCGCGCAGCGTCATGGCCGCAGGGCGGGGCTGAAGGCGATCAGGCTCAGGATTTCGAACAGCACCTGCGCACCGGCATGGGCGGTGTTGTGGGTGGCGTCGTATTCGGGTGCCACCTCGACAACGTCGCCGCCGACCAGCGTCAGGCCCTTGAGCCCGCGCAGGAGGGCGAGCACCTCGCGCGTGCTCAGCCCCCCCACTTCCGGCGTGCCGGTTCCGGGGGCAAAGGCGGGGTCGAGGCTGTCGATGTCGAACGACAGGTAGGTGGGCCCGTCCCCGACAACCGCCCGTGCCCGAGCGATGACCGCGGGGATGCCGAGGGCGTCCACCTCCTCGGCATGGATGACCGTCATCCCGCTTTCGTAGGAAAACTCCCACAGGTATTCCGCGGCCCCCCGGATGCCGATCTGCACGACGCGCGCGGGGTCGAGCACGCCGTCGAGCACCGCGTTGCGGAACGGCCCGCCATGGTGGAATTTCGTCTGGTCGAAGCTGCCGCTGGTGTCGCAATGGGCATCGATGTGGATCATGCCCACGGGGCGGTCGCGGCCCACGGCGCGCAGGATGGGATGGGTGATGGAATGATCACCACCGACGCAGAGGGGGATCACCCCGGCGGCGACGATCTGGGCGATCCGCGTCTCGATGTCCTGGTGGGATTGTTCCAGCCGGAACCGGCTCGCCATCGGAACGTCGCCGATGTCGGCCACCCGCATTTCGTGCACCGGCGCCACGTCCAGCACGTGGTTATAGGGACCGATGCGCTCGATCGCTCGCAGCGCCCGGGGGCCGAAGCGCGCGCCGGGGCGGTTCGTGACGCCGAGATCCATCGGGATCCCCATGATCGCGACCTGAAGATCACCGAAATCGGGCGTCGCCGCGGGCAAAGGCCGGTAGGGGGCCGACAGGAAGGTCGGGATCCCCGCATAGGGCGCAAGCCTCGTGCCGCCCGAAAAGATCCGTGCCGCCACCCGGGCAAATTTCGGATCGAAGGTCGCACCCGGCGCCGCTTCGGCGTAGCGGGCGCGGAGTGCTGCGAGCGTTTCGGGATCCATGGGCACCTCGTCGGAACGATCCATTGAACGGGACGCAACCGCGCTTGGCAAGACGGCGATGGCGGGGAGATCAGGGGAGGCCGGCGCAGCCGGGGCCCATCGGCCACCAGCGTCGCGCAGCGGCCCACGCGGGGGGCCGCGCAGCGGATGATGCGGGCACTACCAGCCGGTGAAGGTGCCGCGTCGGTGGCGCCGGGGCCCGACCTGCGGATGCGGTGGTCTCGCCGCCTCAGTCGCCGCGGCCCGCCAGCCAGCCCGCGATGATCGCGCGGTGACGGACCCCGTCATAGCTGGGGAAATGGCCCGCATGCACGACCCGCACCGGCAGGGCCAGCAGGCGGCGCATGGAGTGTTCGTACTGGACCTGTTCCTCGGCGCTCTCGCCTTCGATCAGCGGGCCGTCATAGACGATGTCCCCGGCGAACAGCAGTCCCGTCGCCGCCTCCCACAGCGCGATGCCGCCGGGGGAGTGGCCGGGTGTGTGGATCACATCGAACTGCCGGTCGCCAAGATCGATCACGTCCCCGTCGGCGAGCATCCGCGTCGCGGGTGCGCCGCGCAGGGCGTAGGTCGCCGACCGGTAAGGTACGGGCGGCAGCGCGGTGAAGATGTCGTCGCTCACGTAGCGATCGGCGTAGGTGTTGACGGGCGTGGGATCCGCGAGGATCGCGGCCTCTGCCGCGTGTACCGCGCGATCCTCGAACTCGTGATGCCCGCCGATATGGTCGAAATGGGTATGGCTCGCCACCGCGGTCAGCGGCCGCCCGGTCAGGAGCGGAAGCTGCGCGCGCAGGCTCACCACCCCCATCCCGCTATCGACCAGCATGTCGCGGTCGCGCCCGCGCACATGCCAGATGTTGCAGCGGTAGAATTCGCGGACATGCGGCTCGCCGATGGCGGTAACGCCGTCGGGCAGCGTGTGCACCGCGAACCAGTCCGCCGCCCCGATCCGCTCCATCCCCGCCCCCTCACGCCCCCGAATTAGGGATTGCACGGGGCGCGCCGATGGTCAAACCTGACCATGCCATCGCAGAACCGGCCGCGGGGAAAACCCTGCGCCACAGGGAGTTGTCCGTCATGACGCCTGCACGCGCCTGGGTCCCGGCCCTTGCCCTCCTGATTGCCGCCCCTGCCCTGGGGGCACCACCCACGGCGGTCGGGCCGGGCGAGGGCCAGGTCAACATCGTCGCCTGGCCGGGCTATATCGAACGGGGCGAGACGGATGCGAAATTCGACTGGGTGACGAAGTTCGAGACAGCGTCGGGCTGCAAGGTGCAGGTCAAGACGGCCAACACATCCGACGAGATGGTGGCGCTGATGAACGAGGGGGGGTTCGACCTCGTCACCGCCTCGGGCGACGCCTCGCTGCGCCTGATCGCGGGCAAGCGGGTGCAGGAGATCAACACGGCCCTGATCCCGTCCTGGGGCACGGTCGACCCGCGGCTGCAATCGGCACCCTGGCACACCGTAGACGGCACCCATTATGGCGTCCCCTACATGTGGGGCCCCAACGTGCTGATGTACAACACCGAGGTGTTCAAGGAGCCGCCGACCTCGTGGTCGGTGGTGTTCGAGGAACAGACCCTGCCGGACGGCAAGTCCAACAAGGGCCGCGTCCAGGCCTATGACGGCCCGATCCACGTGGCGGACGCCGCCCAGTACCTGATGCACCACAAGCCCGAGCTCGGGATCGCCAACCCCTACGAGCTCAACGCCGACCAGTATGCCGCGGCGCTCGACCTCCTGCGCCAGCAACGGACCCTGGTCGCGCGCTACTGGCACGACGCGTTCATCCAGATGGACGATTTCAAGAACGAGGGGGTGGTGGCGTCGGGGTCCTGGCCGTTCCAGGTCAACATCCTGAAATCGGGCGGCGCGCCCGTTGCCTCGACCATTCCGGTCGAGGGCGCCACGGGCTGGGCGGACACCACCATGCTCCATGCCGAGGCGGCGAACCCCAACTGCGCCTATCTCTGGATGGAGCATACGCTGGCCTCCAATCTTCAGTCCGACCTGTCGGTCTGGTTCGGCGCGAACCCCGCCGTGCCCGCCGCCTGCACCGACGGGCGCGGCATGCAGACGGCCGAGGGCTGCACGACCAACGGCCTCGACGATTTCGAGAAGATCCGCTTCTGGACCACCCCGGTGTCCAAATGCGCGAGCCAGGCGGAATGCGTGCCCTACTACCGCTGGGTGTCGGACTATATCGGGGTGATCGGCGGGCGGTGACGGCGCGCGCGCGTCGGCCATGACGCCTGCCGTCACCTTCGCCGGCGTCACGCGCCATTTCGGTCCGGTCCGGGCCGTGGACGGGGTGGACCTGCGCATTTCTGCCGGGGAATTTTTCGCCATGCTCGGCCCCTCGGGATCGGGCAAGACGACCTGCCTTCGGCTCATCGCGGGGTTCGAGCAGCCCGATTCTGGACATATCGAGATCTTCGGCCAGACCGCCGAGGGCGTGCCCCCCTACCGGCGCGCGGTCAACACGGTGTTCCAGGATTATGCGCTCTTTCCCCACCTGAATGTGCGCGACAACGTGGCCTACGGGCTGATGGTCAGGGGCGTGGCCCGCGCCGCCCGGACGGCCGAGGCCGAGGCGGCGCTCGCCATGGTCCGGCTGGAGGGGTATGGCGACCGGCGGCCCGTGCAGCTGTCGGGCGGCCAGCGCCAGCGGGTGGCGCTCGCGCGCGCGCTGGTCAACCGGCCGCGGGTGCTCCTGCTGGACGAGCCGCTCGGCGCGCTCGACCTCAAGCTGCGCGAGGCGATGCAGGACGAACTGCGCGGGCTCCAGCGCCAGCTCGGCATCACGTTCGTGTTCGTGACCCATGACCAGGGCGAGGCGTTGTCGATGGCCGACCGGGTGGCCGTGTTCAACGCGGGCCGCATCGTGCAGGTCGGGACCCCGCAGGAGATCTACGAGCGCCCCGCAACCCGCTTTGTCGCCGATTTCGTCGGGTCCTCGAACGTGCTGCCCCCTGCGCTGACCGCGCGGCTCGGCGGCCCCGCGTCCTGGGCAAGCCTGCGGCCCGAGGCCGTGCGGATGGACGGGCCGCACCGGGGCCGGGTCACCGGCACCCGCTATCTCGGCGCCGCGACGCGCATTGCGGTCGATCTCGGCGGGGCGGAGCTTGCCGCCATCCTTCCTGCGGGACGCCCCGTTCCCGCGCCGGGCGCCGAGGTCACGCTCGGCTGGGCGCCCGATGCCCTGCACCTCATGGACGAGGGGTAAGGGGTGGGCGATCTGCTCTGGCGCCGCCCGCGGCTTCTGCTCGCACTCCTTCTCCTGCCGCCGCTCGCCTGGCTGGGGGTGGTCTATCTCGGCGCGCTCGGGGCGCTTCTGGCGCAGAGCATCTTCGCGATCGACGAGTTTTCAGGGCTGGTCGTCTACGAGCCGACGCTCAAGACCTACCGCGAACTCCTGCGGCCGGCGAATTTCGACATCATCCTGCGCACGGTGGTGATGGCGGCGGCGGTCACACTGGGATCGGTCATCGTCGCGTTTCCCATCGCCTACTATGCCGCCCGCCATGCGCGGGGGCGGTGGAAGGCGGCGTTCTACCTCGCGGTCATGCTGCCGCTCTGGTCGAGCTACCTGGTCAAGATCTATGCCTGGAAACTGATCCTCGCCAAGGAGGGGATCGTCTCCTGGGCCTTCGCCGCCCTCGGGCTGACCCCGGTGCTGGAGGGGTACCTGTCGATCCCAGTCCTGGGGGGCAACTCGCTCTCCACCAGCTACACGGGCACGTTCCTGGTGTTCCTCTATGTCTGGTCCCCGTTCATGATCCTGCCGATCCAGGCGGCGCTGGAGCGGGTGCCCGGCAGCCTGCTGGAGGCGTCGGGCGATCTGGGTGCCACGCCGGGCCAGACGTTCCGCCACGTGATCCTGCCGCTGGCCCTGCCGGGGATCGCGGCGGGGTCGATATTTACCTTCTCGCTCACGCTCGGGGACAACATCATCCCGCAGATCATCGGCTCGTCGCGGCTCTTCGTCGGGCAGGCAGTCTATGCCCACCAGGGGACGGCGGGCAACATCCCGCTCGCCGCGGCCTTTGCGGTCGTGCCGATCGCCATCATGATCCTCTATCTTTGGGCGGCCAAGCGGCGGGGGGCGTTCGATGCGCTCTGAGGCCCCGGCCTGGCTGAAGCTCGCGGCGGGGGCGGGGCTCCTCTTCCTGCATGTCCCGGTGTTGATCATCTTTCTCTACGCCTTCACGACCGAGGACCGGACCTATGTCTTTCCGCCGCCCGGCCTGACCCTGCGCTGGTTCGGCGCCGCCTGGAACCGGCCGGATGTGTGGGATGCGCTGGGGCTGTCGCTGCGCGTGGCGCTGATTGCCACGGGGATAGCCCTCGTGCTCGGCACCCTGACGGCAGCGGCGGTCAGCCGGTCGCGGTTTTTCGGGCGCGAGGCGGTATCGCTGCTCGTGATCCTTCCCATCGCGCTCCCCGGTATCATCACCGGGATCGCGCTGCGCTCGGCGTTCTCGATCCTCGATGTGCCGTTCTCCACCTGGACCATCGTGCTCGGCCACGCGACCTTCTGCATCGTGGTCGTCTACAACAACGCCGTCGCCCGGTTCCGCCGCCTGTCGGGCAGCCTGATGGAGGCATCGATGGACCTCGGTGCCACGGGGTTCCAGACCCTGCGCTACGTGATCCTGCCCAATCTCGGCACCGCATTGCTGGCCGGGGGGATGCTCGCCTTCGCGCTCAGCTTCGACGAGGTGATCGTGACCACCTTCACCGCGGGCCAGCAGGCGACCCTGCCGATCTGGATGCTCGAGGAGCTGGTGCGCCCGCGCGAGCGTCCGGTGACCAATGTGGTCGCGATGATCGTGGTGATCGTCACATTCCTGCCGATCCTGGGGGCGTACTGGCTGACCCAGCGGGGCGAGGCGGAGGCGGGCCGATGACGGTGGGGCGATGGCGGTAAACGCGATGCCGGTAAGGGCGGGGCCGTTGATCGCACTGCTTTCCGCAGGAAATTTCGTCATCGGCATAGGGGCGTTCGTGGTCGTGGGGCTGCTTGGCCCGATCACCGGGGGGCTCGGGCTCAGCGCGGGGCAGGGCGGGCTGATCATGACCGCCTATGCGCTGGCCTACATGGTGGGCTCGCCCCTTGGCGTCGCGCTGACCGGCGGGCTGTCGCGCCGGGGGGTTTTGGCGGGCGGCATGGCGCTCTTCGCCCTCGGTGCGGGGCTTTCGGCGCTCGCGGGCGATCTCTCCACGCTTCTGGCAGCGCGGGTGGTCGCCGCATGTGGCGCGGGGCTCTTTACCCCCGTCGCGGCAGGCGTCGCGGTCGCGGTCAGCGCGCCCGAGATGCGGGGACGCGCGCTCTCGAACGTGTTCCTCGGCCTCACCCTTGCCCAGGTCGTGGGGATCCCCATCGGGGGGTGGCTCGGGTTCACATTCGGCTGGCAGGCCGCGTTCATCATCACCGCGGGGCTCGCGGTCCTCTGCCTCGCGGGGCTGCTCGCGCTCGTGCCGCGCGACCTGGCGTTCCAGGTCCAGCGGCTCGGCGCGCTCTGGGATGCGGTGCGCGACCTGCGTGGGCTGACGGTGATCCTTTTCACCGCGACGTTCCTGGGTGCGGTCTACATCCTCTACACCTTCATCGGGCTCCTCCTCAGCCAGTCGATGGGCTACGGGCGCGACGGGGTGACCGGGTTTCTCGCCGTCTACGGCCTTGGCGCGGTGCTGGGCAATCTCGCGGGCGGGCGGCTTGCGGACCGGATCGGGCCGGGGCGCACGCTGACGCTGGTGGCATGCAGCCAGATCGTGCTCCTGCCGGTCTTCTCGTTCCTGCCCCTGCCCGACGCGGCGGTCTATGCCCTGGGGTTTCTCTGGGCGCTCTTCGGCTGGTCGTTCCTCGTGCCCCAGCAAAGCCGTCTGGTGGCGCTCGCCCCCGCGCGCCAGACAGTGACGATCGCGCTCAACGCCTCGGCGATCTATCTTGGCGCCTCGGTCGGCTCGGCCATCGGGGCCGCGGTGGTCGAGGGGGCGGGGGTGGATGCGCTGGGAATAGCTGCGGCCGTCGCGATGCTGCCCGTGCTCGCGCACCTCGCGCTCACGCTGCGCCTTGTGGCTAGAAGCTCCACCAGTTCGACAGCTTGATGCCGACCGCGTTGTCCCCCGACACCCCCGCCGTCAGCCCGAGCTGGAGGTGGCTGCGCTCGGACAGACGGTAGGCGACAGAGGGGGCGAGGCGGATGATCGCGTCCCCGCCGGTGTCCTTGCTGGACTGGACGCTGAAGATGAACATCCAGTCCTCCCAGGGCTTGATCCCCACGGTCGCGTCCAGCTTTAGGAGGGCGCCGTCCGACGGGCTGGTGAGCTCGACATAGCTCTCGACCCCCATCCAGCCCTGGCCCCAGGCGCTCTCGAACCCCTTGCCCCAGGCGAGCCCCGGGCGGATGCGCAGGGCGGTCCCCTGCGGCTCGGCGACCGCAGCCATCAGCGCCACATCCGACCGCGCGCCAAGCCCAAGCTCGGCGGCCACCACATGCCCCCCCGTGCTCTGCCAGACCGTTCGGCGCAGGAAGACGAGGGCCGCGACCGTTTCGGCATCGTCGCCCATGGCGTAGGCCGCATCGAACCCGAGCGTCAGGTCGTCGGTCAGCCCGTGTTCGCCGTAGATGGACGCCCGGGTATCAACACCCAGCCCGGCATAGAGCGGATCCTCCTGCGGGGTGGAAAACTGGCTGGACAGGGCGACGAAGCTCTTGCCATCGCCGCGCGGCCACGCCCCGGCCGCGGCCTGCCCGGCGGTCAGGATCAGGGCAATGATGAAACCCGAGCCAAGGCGCATCCCCGAGCCCCCCTCCCGTGCAGGGCGGCCGCATTAACGCGCGGTTAGCTTAAGAAAGTCTTTCAACGGCGGGCCGAGCCCCATGCCGCAACCCCGGCGCCCGCCACGATCAGGACCGCGGCGAGCGCGAGCGCGGGGGTGGCCTGCCCGAGGCCGGTCAGAACCAGAAGGATCGTCGAGACGAGGGGGGCCGCGTAGGAGACGACGCCCAGAAGCTGGATGTCCCCGCGCTTCATGCCGACATCCCAGAGGTAGAAGGCCAGCCCGACCGGCCCGAGCCCCAGGGCGAGCACCGCGAGCCAACCCGCGGACGTCGCGGGCCAGGCCGTGGTCTCGACCGCGAGATGGGCGGGCAGCGAAAGGACCGCGGTCCCGAGGCAGAACACCGCGACGGTTTCGGTGGGGGCGTGCCCCGCAAGCCGGCTCAGCACCGAATAGCCCGCCCAGACGAGCGCACAGGCAAACGCCGCCGCATAGCCCGCCGCGGCGCCGTCCCCGCCGCCCCCGCCCAGGAGCACCACCGTCCCCGCCATGGCCAGCGCCGCGCCCACGAGATGCGCCGCATGCAGCCGTTCGCCGGGCAGAAGGCTGGAAAAAAGCACGATCAGGAGCGGCCAGAGATACGCGATCAGCCCCGCCTCGGCCGCAGGCGCCAGCCGCAGGGCGGTGAAATAGAGCGCGTGGTAGAGAAAAAGCCCCCCGATCCCCAGCACCCAGACCGGCCAGCCGAGCCCGCGCAGGCGCGGCCGCCCGCCACCCACGGCCATCCACCCGAACCCCACCAGCGCCCCGAGGGAAAACGTCAGCGCGTTGAGCTGAAACGGCGGAACGGGTGCCGTGCCCAAGCTGAGCGCCGCGAGCGACGACCACAGGAGGATCGCGCCCCCGCCCAGCACCGTCGCGCGGGTGCGGGTCACGCCGTGCGGGCGGCCTCGGCCGCGCGGAACACCGCCAGGATCCCGCGCGCCCAGGCCGCATTGTCGAGCGGGCGGTCGAGCGTGGCGAGCGCCGCGTCCGCCCGATCCGGCGGAAAGACCCCGCTGCGCGCGGCGATCAGGTCCTCGACGAAAGCCGCGGTGAATTCGGGATGGGACTGGACCGAGACGGCCACGGGCCGGTCCGGATCGCCATATGCGAGCGCTGCGTATTCGCAGAAGGCTGATGACGCGATGACGGTCGCACCGTCCGGCTTTTGCACCACCTGGTCCTGGTGGATCGCCATGCCGGCATAGTCGGCCGGTCCGTCGAACCAGGCGGGGGCCGCGTCGATGCGGTAGCGCTGGACGCCGAGGCCCCACCCCTTGGCGGACTTTTCCACCCGCCCCCCCATCGCCTCGGCGAGGATCTGGTGGCCAAAGCAGATGCCCGCGACGGGGACCCGTGCGTCCACGCAGGCGCGCAGGAATGCCTTCAGCGGCTCCACCCAGGGAATGTCGTCATAGACGCCGTGGCGGGAGCCTGTGACGACCCATGCATCGGCCTGCGCGGGACCCGTGGGCATTGCGCCGCGCACCACCGGGACGGTGAGGAACCGCAGCCTGGGATCGATGGCGGCAAAGAGCCGGGCGAACATCGGCGGGTAGGCCCCGTGCTTGCCCGCAAGCTCCGCGTTGACTTCGCCCGTCTCGAGGATCCCGATCAGCATCCCGCCACCCCACTGCCACGGGTGCAGGGGATAGCGCGGGGCGCGGCGGGGGGCAAGCGGCGGCGGCTCAGACGAAAAGCTGGCCGCCATTGGCCGAGATCGTCGAGCCGGTGATGAAGCCCGCCTCGTCCGAGACGAGAAAGACCACGCAGCGCGCGATCTCGTCCGCCTCGCCCAGCCGACCGACGGGGATCTGGGCGATGATGCTGTCGCGCACCTTTTCGGGCACCGCCATCACCATGTCGGTGCCGATATAGCCGGGGGCGACCGCGTTCACCGTGATGCCGACCCGCGCGCCCTCCTGGGCCAGCGCCTTGGTAAAGCCGAGATCCCCGGCCTTGGCCGCCGAGTAGTTCGCCTGGGCAAACTGCCCCTTCTGCCCGTTGATCGACGAGATCGTGACGATGCGCCCGAACTTGCGGTCGCGCATCCCGGGCCAGACGGGGTGGGTCATGTTGAAGACGCCGGTCAGGTTGGTGTCGATCACCTCGCGCCACTGGTCCGGGGTCATGCGGTGGAACGGCGCGTCCCGGGTGATGCCTGCGTTGTTCACCAGGACATCGACGGGGCCATGGGCCGCCTCGACCTCGGCGATGCCCGCCGCGCAGGCGGCATAATCGGCCACGGACCACTTGTAGGCGGGGATGCCCGTCTCGGCGGTGAACTTCGCTGCCGCCTCGTCATTGCCCGCATAGTTCGCAGCGACCGTGTAGCCCGCGGCCTTCAGCGCCGTGCAGATGGCCGCCCCGATGCCGCGCGACCCCCCGGTGACCAGTGCAACCCGTGCCATTGTTTCCCCTCCCAGGACATGTTGTTGCGCGGGGGTTACCCGCGCTCGACACACATGGCAACCCCCATGCCGCCCCCGATGCAAAGGGTGGCGAGGCCTTTCTTTGCGCCGCGGCGCTTCATCTCGAAGAGAAGGGTGTTGAGGATGCGGGCGCCCGAGGCGCCGATGGGATGACCGATGGCGATGGCCCCGCCGTTCACGTTCACGATCGCGGGGTCCCAGCCCATGTCCTTGTTGACCGCGCAGGCCTGGGCGGCGAAGGCCTCGTT
>JANNOT010000159.1:0-1573 GCA_031399375.1 Paraoceanicella sp. | reverse complement strand
CTGGGCCGACTCCGCCCGGGGGGCCGAGATCGCGCGCAGCCAGATCGACCGTGGGGCCGACATCGTGATGCAGGCCGCGGGGGCAACCGGGCTCGGCGTCCTGCAGGCCGCGGCCGAGGCGGGCAAGCTCGGCATCGGCACCGACAGCAACCAGAACGGCCTCCACCCCGGCCAGGTGTTCACGTCCGTCCTGAAGCGGCTCGACATCGCGGTCTATGACCTCGCCATGGCCGCGCGGCGGGGCGACTGGTCCCCGGGCCTCACCTCGCTGGGGTTGAAGGAGGGCGGGATCGCCTTCGCGGTCGATGCCAACAACCAGCCCCTGATCACGGAGGAGATCGCCCGCGCCGGGGCGGACGCGATGGCCGAGATCGTGGCAGGCACGGTCCGCGTCCACGACCTCTATACCGAGGGGCCATGTGCGCTCCAGTGACCGCCCCGGCGATCAAGCTGATCGGGGTCGACAAGCGCTTCGGCCCGGTCCACGCCAACCGCGACATCCACCTGAGCGTCGCCCGCGGCACCATCCACGGCATCATCGGCGAAAACGGCGCGGGCAAGTCCACGCTGATGTCCATCCTCTACGGCTTCTACCAAGCCGATGCGGGCGAGATCCGGGTGAATGGCGCACCCGTCAGGATCGAGGGCAGCCAGGCCGCCATCCGCCTCGGCATCGGCATGGTCCACCAGCACTTCATGCTCGTGGAACCCTTCACCGTGCTCGAAAACGTGATGCTGGGGGTCGAGGGCGGACAGCTCCTCGCCCGCGGCCGGACCGAGGCGCGGGCGACCCTGCGCCGCCTCGAGGCGGAGTACGACCTGAAGGTCGATCCCGACGCGGTGGTGGGCGACCTTCCCGTGGGCCTCCAGCAGCGGGTGGAGATCCTGAAGGCGCTCTACCGCGGCGCCGAGGTCCTGATCCTCGACGAGCCCACCGGCGTGCTGACGCCCGAGGAGGCCGACCACCTCTTCCGCATCCTCGCGCGCCTGAAGGTGGAGGGGAAGACCATCCTCCTCATCACCCACAAGCTGCGCGAGATCATGGCGATCACCGACGCCGTCAGCGTGATGCGCCGGGGCGAGATGGTGGCGACGCGGCCCACGGCCGAGACGAGCGTGGGCGAGCTTGCCGAGCTCATGGTCGGCCGCAGCGTGCTGCTGAAGGTCGAGAAGGGCCCCGCCCGCCCCGGTCCCGTGAAGCTCGCCGTGGAGGGATTGCGGGTCGTCGATGCCCTCGGGGTCGAGCGGCTGCGCGGCGTCAGCTTCGACGTACGCGCGGGCGAGATCGTGGGCATCGCAGGCGTGTCGGGCAACGGCCAGTCCGAACTGCTCGAGGCCATTGCGGGGATCCTCCCCCCCACCGCAGGCACCGTCACCCTCTGCGGCGCGCTCGCCACCGCCCGCACCCCCGCCGAGCTCCGCACCCTGCGCCTCGCCCATGTGCCGGAGGATCGCCACCGCATGGGCCTCGTCACCCGGTTCGAGGCGCGCGAGAACGTCATCCTCGGCTACCAGCGCGAGGCCTGCTACGGCACGGGCCCCATGGTGGACCGCCGCGCCGTCCTGACCGCCG
>JANNOT010000148.1:0-8893 GCA_031399375.1 Paraoceanicella sp. | reverse complement strand
GCGCTCGGGCCGGCGGGAACCGCGCTTGCCACAGGTTTCGCCACCCTCCCCGAACGCTGCCCCGCGGGGATGAGCCGTACGGCCCTCTCCGACCGGCTCGCGGTGCTGCGCGCGGTGCAGATCGAGACGGCCCGACTCCTGCGGGGAGAGGATCAATGTTCCGGCAAGGCGGAAATTTTTAGCCCACATATTCCTGATACAGCTCAAGATAATTCCATAAATGGAAACAGTAACGAGACCGGCCATGCAACGCCCGATACTCCAGAGAAAAAATGGCAAAGAACCGAAGAAACGGCAGGGCTAGACCGGATCAGCCTGGACCTCGTCCGGCGGGCAGCAGGACCGGCGCTGGCGGCCCTGCTGCCGCGGGGCGGTGGGGGATGGGTGGATCTGGTGGAGGCGGCCCATGCGCTGCTGCCTCTTGTCGCCGTCCCCCAGTCGCTCTGGGCCGAGGCCTGCGCCGTGATCGGCCGGCGGGGGGCGGCGCTCTGCATCCTGATCGTCGAGCGCGGCCTGACCCGCGAGGGGCCTGCCGCCATCACCTCGCCTGGCGGCTATTTCCGCGCCCTGATCGACCGCGCCAGGGACGGCCGGCTGCATCTTGTGCCAGCGCTGCATGGGCTGGCGGAGGACCCGCCGGGCCCACCTGCGATCGGCGCGCCATGACGTGTGGCGCGCGCAATACGTCTTGCCGCGGTTGCACACCAGACGTTAATGAACGATGTGTCCCCGGTAGCGCCCCGTCAGGCCGCCGAACTGGCCGGACGCAGGCGGGATGCGGCATCTGGCGCATGTCGCGGGGCAACACCCGGGCAGATGCCCGTTAGTGTTCCCGTGCCGGACGGATCTGGCTGGAGAGGATCGAGGATGCAGTTTTCCCGGATCGGCGGTCAGGCGACCGAGGATCACTTTTGGCAGGTGCTCCTTGTCTGCTCGGGGGAAGAGTTTCTTCGCCACGGCGAGGTACTTGTCGGCTCCTGCGACATGGCCGCGCCCGAAACACGGATCATGGTGTGCCTGACGGATGATGTACCACAGGCCGATGCCCTCCTGACCCGGATCGCGGATCGCTGCTTTGGCGTGGCACTCTACAGGATTACGGCCCCGATGGCGGGTGGGGCGATCGAGCGGGATCCGCGCTGGATGCGCTGGCGCATTGCGGGAGCGCTTCTGGCGGCGACGCGGCTGCCGGTCCTGCTGGTCAGCCCGGGAACCCTGGTGCGCGGCAGCCTCGCCGCCCTCGCGGCAGAGCTGCAATCGGCGGACATTGCGTTCGGGGCCCGGTTCTCCCGGCCCAAGGTGCGCAACCGCGTCATCACCAATGTCGTCTGGCTCGGCGTCAACGATCGGGTGCAATGGTTCCTGCGCGAGCTTGACCGGTCCATCGGCTACCGGTTCGCCCGCCGCGATGGCGCTGCATCGAACGATGCGGAAAAACAGGCTGTCTACCGCACGCTCGTGCGCTGCGGCCGTCTGCTGCGCTTTGTCAACCTTCCGTCGCGCTATGCCGACCGCGACCAGCGGCCCGACAGCCTGATCTGGGCGCCGCCGCGGCATGGAGAGGTCTCCGAGGACAGCCGGGACCATGCGGAGGATGTCGTGTGCGCATTCTGGGCAGAGCCCGACGTGGTCGTGCTTGCCCCCCGCCAGGACCTCGGGACCAAGACGAAACTGGCTGACAACAACATCAAGACACGGGTGAAGCGCCTTGCGCGGCCCGGGCGGATCTACTGGCGCCACGCGCCGCGCCTGATCGCCGCCATGCTGCAGCGCGACGGGCGCCAGGTGCGGATCCTGCCCGTCGGGCAATGGGACATCGGCCCAGAGCTTCTCGACCGGCTCGCACCTGCGGATGTCTTCGTACCCCATACCTTGCGCGCCCAGTTCGACCACCCCCGGGCACGCTACTACATGCAGGAACTCCTACCCTCTCTCTTTACCCAGGACAGCGACGGTTGGGGCCCCTCGGCGCGCTGGAGCGGGTCCCGCGCCTTCGAGACGGTTCCCGTGGACCGGCGTTTTGCGGGCTTTGCGCAGGCGCTGCGCGACGGCAGGATCACTAAGGCACCCCAGAAGGATGGCGGCGCACCCCCTGCCTTCGACGTGCTGGCCCCGTTGCAGGTCCCCGGCGACGACGCGCTCATCCATCACTCCGACACCACTCTGGAGGCCTATGTGACCGCCCTGGTCGCATTCGGACAGACCACGGGCACGCGGGTCCTCTTCAAGCGCCATCCCTACGACCGCTCGGGATTTTTCCGCGAGATGCGCAAGGCGCATTCGAGCGCCACGGCGATCTTCGTCGAGACCGGCCATGTGCATGACCTGATCGGCTCGGCCAAGGCCGTCGTGGTGATCAACAGCGGCGTGGGGTTCGAGGCGATGCTCTACGGCAAGCCCGTGCTGAGCTTTGGGCGCGCGGCCTATGACGCGGCGGTGACGCCAGTGCGGCCCGGGGGCCTGGCGGACGCCTACCGCACCGCCCTGGCCGAACCCGATGCCGCGCGCACTGCGCGCTATGACCGCTTTGCCTCCTGGTACGTCTACCAGATCGGCATGAAGCTCGACGAGCCGATCCTCAATCTCGCCTGGGACCGCCTGGCGCTTGCCGAGCCCCGAACCGAACCCGGTCGTCGATAACGTCCTGCGCGAGCTCAACTACAGTTGGAAGGGTCTGGGGCGGACCACCCCCCCGGCAGCGAACCTTCTCGAGCGGCTTGGGGCGGAACTGCGCCTTCACCGGACCCGGTTCGTCAAGCGCGCGCGCATGCAGCAGCGGCGTCTGTCCAAGGCGGTCGTGGCCCCCGTGGTCGCCTGGCCCAGGGAGATGCTGCTGAGCCCGCTGCCCGACGACATCTTCGTCGGCAAGCGGGTAGCGCTGGTGGGCAACGCCGCATCCCTGCGCGAGACCAGCTTTGGCGCAGAGATCGACGCCCATGATCTCGTGGTGCGGATGAACGTGGGCTACCCCCTCCTGGTGCGCAAGGATGTCCCCCAGGCGGACATTCCGCCCGGCTTTCTCGCGGGAACCTTCGTCGACCGGCGCAGCAGCGGCGCCGAGCGCCACCATGCCCTGCGCCCCGACACGCCTGCGGAGGTGGCGCAGGCCCTCACCCATGCAGGGGCCGTCGGCCGCCGCACCGATATCTGGTCCTGCTCGACCAGCGACCGCTCGCGCCAGCTCTTCTTTGCCCCGCTCTTTGATTGCACGACCGTGGCCTGCCATCCCCAGGTCGAGCATCTCTCGCTCCGTCTCCTGCTCGGGCGAAAGGTGTGCCGGTTGCCCTCGGGTGTCTGCTTCGACCTGCGGCGGACGCGCGGGATCGAGCCGACCTCCGGGCTCATCTGGATCGAGCATCTGCGCAGGTCGGGCTGCACGGCGCTGTCGCTCTATGGGTTCGACTTCTTCGCCACGGGCCATATCAACCGTACCACCACGACGACGCTCGAGGCCCAGGGCAAGTGGCCCCACGACCCGGTGGCCGAGCGGGACCATGTGACCGCGCTCCTGGCCACAGACGCGCGCATTCTCCTCCGCCAGCCGCCCGATGCGGGTGCGCAACCCGTACGCCGGGCGGCGGAGTAACCGATCAGGGCCGGAAGAAACGGCGTTAGACGGCGTAGAGGTCGGTCTCCGTGTGATAGAAGTTGTGATGTCCTAGATAGAACCGATAGTCGTCGCGCAGGGCGCGGATCTGGGCCATCAGCTTCCACAGGTCCCGGGGCTTGTGGTAGACGCTGACGATCAGTCGGGGCTTGTGCCGCCGGATCAGGCCCTGGGCGCCGTCCAGGGCCGCTGCCTCGGCCCCCTCGACATCGAGCTTGATCACCGTCGGTGGCCGCGGCTCCGCGCGAAAAACGTCATCCAGCGCCACGACCGGAACGCGCAGATCCCCCGCCTTGGTCAGGGCATGGCCCGCACTTGACGTGGCCGTGGTGTCAAAGCGCAGCTCCGTGGTCCTGCGCCAGACGCCGGCACGGATCGGCGTGACCTGGGGAAGGATTTTCGTGCGTTCCGCCATGACCGTGAAGGTATCGGGATCGGGCTCGAACGCGTAGACCCGCCCCGAAGGCCCGACGCGGCGGGCAAAGCCGGTCGATACCTTGCCCACATGGGCCCCCCCGTCGACGACGATGTCGCCCGGCCCGATGGCCATGGCAGGGTGGGCATATTCGGCATAGGCCGCGATGTGCAACCGGCCGTTGTCATCCGTAAGGCGCGACGCCAGGACGGCCGCGAGTGTCTTGCGCGAGGCTGCGTCCGCCAGCCGCTCCCACATGCCGGCGAGCGCCCTGCCATGGCGCGCGAGAAGCTCCGCGTCGGCATGGCGGCTCGTCTGCTTCGGCACGCTCCCGGGTGTGATCCAGCAGAGCCGCTGGTTCATCATGGTGCAGGAGGTGAACTGGAACTTGCGCGGTGTGCCGGCGAAGACCGCCCTGCCGGCAAGATCGGTCGGAAACCACGTGCGCTGCATCACCGGCACATCGAGCGGAGGCGGGATGTCAGATGGCGCGATCAGGGCCGCGGTCACCCGCCATCCCAGGTCCCGCAGCGTTGCAATGGCGGCCGGGAAACGCGCGGGCTCTCCCACAAGGAAGGTCGGCTCGACGGGTGGGGCCGAGGGGTCGAGCGGGCAGCGCAGACGCGGCGCGCGGTGGACCGCCTCGGCCAGCTTGCGCGCGCCGGTCCCCTTCGGACCCGCAGGGGGGTCAGATGCATCCATCGCAGCGCCGCGCCCTAGGCCACATTGCAGCGCCGATCCCTGCGTCCAGCCCCGCGTCCACCGGGACGGGGGCGGGGTCACGCAAACGAGAACCGCCCGAGCATGTGATCGGCGAAATTCGGATTGTTGGGCTCGTCGAGGGGTGTGGGAAAGCTGCGCGCGCAGGGGACGAAGTCGCAGAGATCGCGCCGCAGCCAGGTCAGCTCGAGCGTCGGTGGGATCGCGACCCCTCCCAGCACCTTCATCGAGGAATTGTTGTTGCCGTGGACATGGACGACCTGATGCGTCTGGTGGAGCTTGATCAGCGCCTCGCGAGCCTTGCGGTACCAGAAGAGCTTGTGAACCTTATCAAAGCCGTGGAACTCGGCCGCGATCTGGGTGAAGCGCCGCAGGTCGTCCACCGCGATGTCGGCAAACACGTCCCATTCGCTGCCCTCGATGTCGGCCTTGAGGACGATGTCATGGACATCGCCGTGGCCGAGCCGCACCACTTCACGCTCGAGCGAGGTGAAATTTTCGGGCACGTTCGTGGATCCGGCGATCCCCAGCTTGAAAAAGTGAAAACGCTCGTCGCTTTGCGGGAGACGCTCGATGGTATGATCGTATTGAAACACGGTATAGCCCCGCGACGCATAGGCCAGATCCCAGGACACGTCGCGATTTATGCCCAGAGAATAGGCGATTCTTGATGCCGTGTCATGCTGCACCATGACATAGCCACCATCAAAATTCTGGCCGACCCGAACAAAATCAAACCCGACCGGATCCATCGGTGTGATGTACTGGACAAGGTCCAGTATCATTTTCTGGACTGCACTGTCGGTTGCTGGATCGCGGATCGTATTGAGACGTCGCTCAAGCCTAGAAATACGCTGTTCGAAATTGCTGATCCTGGTGTCTTCCAGATCCATCTTGTGGAACCGCCCCTTGCTCTTTTTTTCTTCTATCGCACCGCCGGAACCAGAGTGTCAACGCGCCCCGCCATCTGCCGCGGCACCATGACCATTTTGGCTTGTGGCGCCCCATCCTGTTGGCTAAAAAATCGACCAGCAGGGAACCTCAGGACAGCGCGCGTCTTTTTTTCGGACGCCATCCCGAAACGGGCGGAGCCGGCGGTTCAGAAGCCAAGGCACAGGGCAGGCCGGTCTTGGAAAGAAAGAGAGACACTCCATGGAACCTATACGCATTTTCATCGGCTATGATTCCAAGGAGAAAGTTGCATACCACGTCCTGTGCCAGAGTATCCTGGAGACGTCGTCGGTCCCCGTCGCCTTTACCCCGCTCTGCCTGTCCAGTCTTGCGGGCGTGTTCACCCGCGAGCGCAACAGCCTGCAGTCGACGGAATTCTCCTTCAGCCGGTTTCTGACCCCCTACCTGTCGGGCTATGCGGGGTGGTCGCTCTTCATGGATTGCGACATGGTCGCGCGCCGCGACATCGCCGAGCTCTGGGCGTTGCGCGATGACGCCTGTGCGGTCATGTGCTGCAAGCATGATTACCAGCCCAAGGAGGATGTAAAGTTCCTCGGCCAGGTCCAGACGAAATACGAGAAAAAGAACTGGTCGAGCATGCTGATGTTCAACAACAGCCGCTGCAAGCAGTTGACCCTGGACTACGTGAATACCCGATCCGGTCTTGAACTTCATCAGTTCAAATGGCTGGATAGCGAGACCGAGATCGGCTCGATTCCGATCGAATGGAACTACCTTGTTGGCATATACGAAAAATCGACCGATGCGGCGTTGGTGCATTTTACCGAAGGGGGACCGTATTTCGATGATTACCGAGCGGCCGATTTTGCTGATGACTGGTTTGCCGCGCGCGACCGCACGCTGTCTGCGGGGCGCTGATCGGGGCGGGTCGAGGCCGCTGCACCGGGGGCGGGCATGGTCCTGAAGCTGTTCAGCCGGGCAGAGCCGACCCTGGCGCATGTCGTGGTGACATCGTTCCATGCCGCAGGCTATGCCAAGTACGGCGCGCAATGCATTGAGACCTTTCTGGCGCGCTGGCCGACGGATGTCAGCCTCTGGGTCTATGCCGAGGATGTCGCCGTGGAGACGAGCGATCCGCGGCTCTGCGTCCTTGACCATGTGGCGACGCTGCCGAAGCTGCGGCAGTTCCGCGATGCCTACCGCGCCAATCCCTATGCGACCGGCACCGATCCCCATGGCAGCGGCAGGAGCGGGGATTTCCGCTGGGACGCGGTGCGTTTTGCCAACAAGGTCTTTGCGATCACGGATGCGATCCGCCGGGCCCGGACGATGCCCGCGCTGTGCGCCGGACAACTGCTCTGGCTTGACGCGGACACGGTGACCCACACGGATATTCCGGTCGAATTTCTCGACCGCATGGCGCCGCGGGGGCCGGAACTTGCGGCCTATCTGAACCGCCGGACCTATCCCGAATGCGGCTGGGTGGGCTACAACCTCGCGCATCCCCAGATCGGCGCCTTCATCGAGCGCTTCGAGCAGATCTATCTCTCGGGCGATTTTCTCGATCTGAAGGAAAGCCATGACAGCTACGTGTTCTGGATGGTGGTGAAGGAATTCGAGACGGCACGGCTGGCGCGGTTTAAGCATCTGGGTGACAGCCGCGCGCGGGGGCATATCTTCATCAACAGCCCGCTCGGGGCCTATGTCGATCACCTCAAGGGGGATCGCAAGGAGGCCGGGCGCAGCCGTGACGAGGACCGTTTTCGCACCCGCAAGCTGCTCTGGTGGCGCTGAGCGCAGACGTCAGGCGAGGCCGGCGCGCGGGACGAAGCTTCGGCCCAGCACCCGGATTGTGGCGAGGCGCAGGGGCGCTCCCGTCGGCGTGATCCGCAGCACGCGCAACGGGGTCTGACCCGTGGGGCGAAAGACGGCGCGGTCAGCGGCGAGCGCGTCGGGGACGGGGGACAGCGGCAGGAAGCTCTCCTCCGCCCCCGTGATCGCCGCACCCATCGACACGTGCCAGTCGCTCGTCCCCGCGCCGGGGCCGTGGAGTTCCACCGTCTTGACGGGATAGGCAGCCCCGAGATCGAGGGTTATGCCGCCACCTGAGGTCCCGCCGTCGATGGCGAGCGTGCTGCCCGGGGCATCGGGCAGCGGGTGTGCCGCGACCGGGCGGGACGGATCGGCGGCATCGACCGTCAGTCCCGCGGCCACGTTGCGGACATGGTAGTCCAGGCGCAGCGCCCAGGGGCTGAAAGCGGCCGAGAGGGCCCCGAGACCCATGGCCTCGAAGGCTGCCCCGGCCTTCGCAATCCCTGCGGCGAGGTGGCGGTTGCTGACGTGGATGCTGTCGTAGAGCGCCGATGGCAATGTCATTCCATCGGGCCCGATCAGGTCGTGGAAGAGCGTGGCAAAACCTACGCCTGGCCGATCCCCGCAGCGCCGTTCGGCAGCCTCGTTGAAGAGAAGCGTCGCATAATTGCGCTCGAGTGCCGCCCCCACCAGGGGAAAGGCATGGTTGACCTTCGTCACCCCGGCCGGCGATGTCGGGCCGGGCCCCCAGACGAGGATGGGCCGGTCATAGGCGTCGCGCAGCCAGTCGATGAAGTCGAAATAGCGCCGGACCGTGTCCTCGGTCGCCGCCTCGATCGACACGTTGCGCCGGATGGCCGCCTGGATCAGGTGCGCGCGGCAGTCGATCTCGCCCATGCTGACGATCAGGGCATCGAAGCGCCGCGTGCGGGCCTGGAGCTTGGCGATCAGCCGCGATTTTCCCCCTGTTGTGGCATCGGGATTGTTGACGTTGTGGGCCGTCACCGGACCCATGTGCAGCACGTCGACATGGGGCAGGCGCGGGCGACCGATCTTGCGCTGCGTATTGTGCCCGGACCAGAACTTCGCATGGCTGTCGCCGATGGCCAGCAGGACCGGGCTGGAGGGTCCGAGCAACGGCGTGGCACCCGGGAGCGGCATGTAAGACCTCTGTCCATCGTGTGGGGAGAGGTGGATTTCATAGCAAGTGCCGCTGGTGCTGCCAACGCGTGACAGCCGCCCGCCGGCCTCCGCCCATGCCTCCCCTCACGCCGCCGCGGCGCGGTGGGTGGGGGTGGTTGCGAACTGGGAGACGAGGGTGTTGAGGCGGGCGGCGTCGCCCGCCAGGGTGCGGGCATGGGCGGCGCAGGCCTCGGCCATGGCGGTGTTGGCCTGGGTGATGGCATCGAGATGGCGGATGGCGGTCG
>JANNOT010000313.1:0-9434 GCA_031399375.1 Paraoceanicella sp. | reverse complement strand
CCGGTCCCGGACGGTGCGCCGGAGGCCCGGATGACCGAGGTCAACGCCCGCATCTCTGCCTGGATCACCCAGATGCCCGGCCAGTGGTTCTGGCTGCACAACCGCTGGCGCGGCTAGGCGATCAACCGCGCAAGCCGTCCCAGCCCGGCCTGGCGCAGCGCGCCGCGCCGGTCCCCGGGGGGGATCGCGTCGAGGGGGGCGAGAACGCCTGCGTCCTCACGCGCGAAGGCGCTGAGAAACGGGTCCGGGTCCGCCCGCGCCACGCCGAACCGGGCGAGCGTGCGGGTGGGGAAATCGCGGTGGTTGCGGGTGACCAGGAACCCTGCCCGGCAGGTCACGCAGGCGGCCAGCACATGCACGTCGTCTTCATCGGGCAGGATGGCGTCCAGCGGCAGGGGCACCACCTCCGCCCCCGGCCAGTGGGCGCGCAGGGGCACCGGGTCCGCGGGCACCCCGTCGCGGGACGCCGCGTGCAGCCATTCGCCGAGGATCCGGGCGGACCAGCGCGGCTCGAAATGCCCCCGGTCTGCGGCGGTCAGCAGGAGGTTGCGCAGCAGCGGCGGGTAGAGCACGCAGGCATCGAGAACGGCGATCATCCGTCAAGCCGGAGGAAGATCGCCTTCAGGTACGACGTCTCGGCGAGCGCGGGGTGCACCGGGTGGTCCGGGCCCGCCGCCCCGGTGTACAGGATCTGGCCCTGCCGCCCCGCCTTGGCGATCCCGGTCAGCGACGCCGCGCGGAAGAGCGGCAGTTCCGCGGCATGCGAGCACGAGCAGAGCCCGAGGAACCCCCCCGGCTCGACCAGCGCCGCCGCCTGGCGCGCGACCTTGGCATAGGCACGAAGCCCCGCATCAAGCGCGGGCCTTGCCGGGGCGAAGGCGGGGGGATCGCAGACCACCAGACCGAACCGCGCCCCTTCGGCCGCGAGTGCGGCCATCGTGTCGAACGCATCGCCGCGGCGGGTCGAAAGCCGGTCGGCCATCCCCATCGCGGCCGCCCCGGCCTCGGCCAGCGCGAGCGCGGGGGCCGATCCGTCCACGCAGAGCGCCCGCGCGGCCCCGCCCGCGAGAGCGGCCAGCCCGAACCCCCCCACATGGCTGAAGACGTCGAGCACCGCCCGCCCGCGCCCGAGCCGGGCGGCGAAGGCGTGGTTGGGCCGCTGGTCGTAGAAGAGCCCGGTCTTTTGCCCGCCCACCAGATCGGCCATGTAGATCGCGCCGTTCATCGGGACGGGCAGGGGGCCCGCCAGGGGCGTGCCGATCACCTCGAGGCATTCGGGCAACCCCTCCAGCGCGCGGGCCCGGCCCTGCCCGTTGACCACGACGGTCCCCACGCCGGTCACGGCGCGGATCGCCGCCACAAGCTCGTCGCGCAGCAGGTCCGCCCAGGCCGCGTTCGGCTGGACGACCGCGGCATCCCCGAACCGGTCGACGATGACGCCGGGCAGCCCGTCGGCCTCCGCATGGACCAGCCGGTAATGGGGCGCGTCGAAAAGCGTTTCGCGCAGGTGCAGGGCGCGCGTCAGCCGTCCCGCCAGCCAGGTCCCATCGATCCGCGCGGCGGGATCGGTATCGAGCACCCGCGCCGCAATCTTGGAGCGCGGGTTCAGCGCCACGGTGGCGAGCGGGCGCCCTGCCTCGTCCGCCAGCGTCGCGATGGTCCCGGGCAGCGCCGTCTCGGCCCGGCGGTCGAGCGCGAGTTCGTCCAGAAAGGCCCAGGGCGCGCCCTGGCGCAGGCGCGCCCCGGCCCGGGGTCGCAGGCGGATGGTGAGGGGATCGAACATGCCGCCCGGCTTAGCCGGGTGGCCCGCGAAAAAAAAGGCCGCCTTGCGGCGGCCCAAGTCTAGGGAGGAACGACGGCCGCACCCGAGGGCGCCGCGCCGTCATGACCAAGATGGCTTGGGCCGAGTTATTTTGCATCCCGAAAATAATGGAAAGCCGTCATGCACCCCGCGCATGGGTCACGTGCGCGAGACGCTGAGATGGGCGAGATATCGCCGCTCCAGCCCGCGAAACGCGAGCACGACCAGAAATGTCAGCGCCATGTAGAGCACCGCCGCGACCAGCAGCCCCTCGTAGGGGACATAGTACCGGGCCTTGAACGTCTGGGCCGTGCCGAAGATGTCCTGGATCGTGATGATCCCCGCCACGACCGAGCCGTGCAGCATGAACACCACCTCGTTGCCATATTGCGGCAGCGCCCGGCGCAGCGCCGAGGGGATGGTGACCAGCCGGTCGATCTGGAATGCGCTGAGGCCGAGCGCCCTGGCCGCCTCGATCTCGCCCTTTGGCTGGGTGGACACGGCGCCGCGAATGATTTCCGTGGCATAGGCGCCGGAGTTGAGCGAGAACGCGATCAACGCGATCCACCACGCATCGCGCAGAAGCGGCCAGAGGATGCTGTCGCGCACCCAGTCATACTGCCCGAGTGTGACCCCGAGCCCGTAGTAGAAGAGATAGGTCTGCACCAGCAGCGGCGTGCCGCGGAACACGTAGACATAGGCGTTGATGACCCCGCTCAGCCGGTGACCCCGCGCCAGCGCCAGTCCGCAGGGCAGGGCGATGCAGAACCCCGCGGCGAGCGACAGGACCACAAGCTCCAGCGTCGTGACCACCCCCCAGGCGAAAAGCTCCCAGTGCTGGGCGATGAGGTCGAGCCGCATCAGCGCCCCCCGCCGCCGAAGGCGACGTCGAGCCGCCGGAACCCCCAGCCGGAAACGGCGGTGATCCCGAGATAGACCAGGATCACGACGGTCATGAAGAGAAACGGCTCGCGCTGCGATTTACCGACGTCGTTCGCGAGGCCCACGAGATCCTCGAGCCCGATCACCGACACGACCGCGGTCGATTTGACCAGCACCTGCCACACGTTCCCGTAACCCGAGATGGCAAAGCGGATGAGCTGGGGCAGGAGCACGGTGCGGAACGCCGTCCAGCCGCGCAGCCCCAGCGCCCGCGCCGCCTCGCCCTGGCCGCGCGGAATGGCAAGCCATGCCCCGCGGAACGTTTCGGTCAGGTAGGCGCCGTAGATGAAGCCGATCGCGACGACCCCGGCGCCGAATTTAGAGATGTCGAGCCCCTCGAGCCCCGCCATGCCCGCAACCGCGTTCAGCAGCCGCTGGCCGCCAAAATACATCAGCAGGATCAGGACGAGATCGGGGATCCCGCGGACGATGGTGGTATAGGCCTGCGCCAGCGGATAGCCGACCAACCCGCGGCGGATCTTGGCCCGCGCACCGAGTGCGCCAAGCAGGGTGGCGAGCACGAGCGACAGGACCGCGAGGGCGATCGTCGTGACCGCCCCCTCCGCGAGCAGCGGGGCGAAGGCGAGAAGCTTTTCCATCCGCCCTCACCCCGCCCGGCGGCGACGGTCAGCCGCCATAGATGTCGAAGCTGAAATACTTCGCGTTGATCTTCTGATAGGTCCCCGAGGCGCGGATCTTGTCGATGGCCGCCGACAGGGCGTCGCGCAATTCGGTGTCCTCCTTGCGCACCCCGATGCCCGCGCCTTCGCCATGGTATTTGACCACGGCGTGGTCGCCGCCGAAGAAGGCAAAGCCCGCACCGCCCTCGGTCTTCAGGAACCCGTCATCGACGGCGATGGAATCCGCCATCACCGCGTCGATGCGCCCGGCGACGAGGTCGAGATAGGCCTCGTCCTGGCTCGCATAGAGCTGAAGCTCGACATCGGGGTATTCCCCCTCCAGATATGCCTGGTGGATCGTGCCACGCTGGACGCCGACCGTCTTGCCGGCCAGGCCGTCATTGGTGTCGACCCAGTCCACGCCCGCCTTGGCTGCGAACTTTGCCGGGGTCTGGTAGTAGCGGGCGGTGAAATCGATCACCTGCTTGCGGTCCTCGGTGATGGACATCGACGCCACGATCGCGTCGCACTTCTTCTCGAGCAGGGCGGGGATGATCCCGTCCCAGTCGGTCTTGGCCATCTCGCAGGTCTTGCCCATCTCGGCGCAGAGCGCGTTGGCGATGTCGATGTCGAACCCGACGATCGACCCGTCCGCCGCCGTTTCGGAGAACGGCGCATAGGCGCCTTCAACACAGATCGTGAGGTCGGCGGCAGAGGCAGCCGAGGCCAATAGTCCAGTGATCATCGCCGACGCGAGCAGTCGTTTCATGTGAAGACCTTCCCTGGTGTTCTTCTTCTGACCCCACGCAAGCGCATGGCGGCGGGACCGTCAAGCCCCTCTCGCACCTGCAGCGGGACTTGCCAAAGCGCGGGCAAGGCGGCACTGATTTGAAAACATGCACGAGAGGCCGACCATGACCACTGCCGATACCCTGCACGAGGCGTTGATCCCGGCCGAAGGTCCGGGGGTCTGGGTGCGCCGCGCGGCGCTCGTCGCGCTCGGCGTCGGGATCCTCACGCTGTCGGCCAAGGTGAGCGTGCCGATGTGGCCCTCGCCCGTCCCGGTGACGCTCGGCACCCTAGCGGTGCTCAGCCTCGGCGCGGCCTACGGACCGCGGCTGGGTCTGATCACGATCCTCGCCTACATGGCGCTCGGCCTGGCGGGGTTCGACGTGTTCGCCGGCACATCGGCCGAAAAATACGGCTTGCCCTACATGCTCGGCGGCACGGGAGGGTATCTCGCGGGCTACGTGCTCGCCACGCTGGCGCTCGGCCAGGCCGCCCGGCTTGGCTGGGACCGGCATGTGGGGTGGATGGCGCTTGCCATGGTGATCGGGAACGCGCTCGTCTACGTGCCGGGGCTTCTCTGGCTGCACCAGTTCACGACGGGTTGGGGCCAGACGCTGGACTGGGGTCTGACGCCCTACCTGATCGGGGACGCGGTCAAGCTTGCGGTCGCAGCGGCGCTCTTTCCGCTTGCCTGGCGTCTGGTCGGCGGCGCGCGGGGCTGATCCCCGCACGACCGCGGCTGCGGTGTCAGACCGAGGCGAAGGCCTGCTTCATGGATTTCTCCAGGAGGTCGAACAGCCGATCGATCTCGCCCGTCGTGATGGTGAAGGGCGGGCAGAGCACGATCCCCTGGCCAAGCGGGCGGCAGATCAGTCCGTTGTCGATGCACGCATTCGCGATCCGCTCCGAGATCGCAACCGAGCCGGGGAAGCTTTCCTTGCTGTCCTTGTCCTGCACCATCTCCAGCGCGCCCATCAGGCCGACCCCCCGCGCCTCGCCGATATTGGCATGCCCGGCGAGCGCGTGCAGCCGCTCCTGAAAATAGGGGGCGACCGCCTTCACGTTGTCGAACAGCCCTTCGTTCAGGATCACGTCGATCGCCTTTAGCGCGATCGCGCAGCCGACCGGGTGGCCCGAGGCGGTGAAGCCGTGCACGAACTCCTCGATCTTCTCGGACGCCTCCTGAAGCTGGTCCGCCAGCGGCTGGTTCAGGATGACCGCGCCCATGGGGAAATACCCCGCCGTCAGGTTCTTGGACGAGATGATCGCATCGGGCATGAAGCCGTAGGTCTGGCACCCCCAGACTTCGCCCGTGCGCCCGAAGCCGCAGATGACCTCGTCGGCGATCAGCGGGATGCCGTGGCGTTTCAGCACCGGGTGGATCGCGCGGAAATAGCCCTCGGGGGGCACGATCACGCCACCGGCCCCCATCACGGGTTCGGCCACGAAGCCCGCGACGGTGTCCGCCCCCTCGCGCTCGATCAGCGCCTCGAGGTTCGCAGCCAGGCGTGTGACATAGGCGGCCTCGCTCTCGCCCGGCTCGCCGTAGCGGTAGAAATGCGGGCAGTCGGCATGGAGGAATTCCTTGAACGGCAGCCCGAAATGCTTGTTGTAGGGCTTGCCCGTCATCGAGGCGGAGACGGCCGTCACCCCGTGGTAGCCGTTGATGCGCGTGATGATCTTGCGCTTCTCGGGCCGGCCCATGACGGTGTGGATGAACCACAGCATCTTCACGACCGTGTCGTTGGCCTCGGACCCCGAATTGGTGAAAAAAACCTTGCCCGTGCGGAACGGAGAGACCTCGATCAGCTTTTCACTCAGGGCGATCGTCTGGTCAGACAGTCGCCCGAAGAAGGCGTGATAGCCGGGAAAGCGGTCATACTGGGCCTTTGCCGCCGCGGTCAGGCCGGGGTGGTCGAAACCCGCGACCATGTTCCACAGCCCGGAGTTTGCGTCGAGATAGCTGCGCCCGTGCACGTCGTGGACATAGATCCCCGTGCCATGGGTGAGCACCACGGGCCCGCGGGCGTGGAGCGAGGGCAGGTCGGTAAAGCCGTACATCACGGCGGCATCGGCGCGGGCTTCCCAGGAATTGGGGGCGAAGGTGGGCATGACGTCCTCGGGTGTGCGTGCCGCCACGGCGGCGATGTGTGTGTCAATCCGGTGATGCATTTCGCATACTGGCTTTTTGATGAAACGGAAAGGATGCCCCGATGCGGATTCGGGTGGGCTCGGCCCTGACCTTCGACCTTCCCCAGCCGACGCCGATGATCGCGATGCTGAACGTGCATTATTCGCGCTGCTCCGACCTGGAACACCCCGACCTTCTGACCACGGTGCCCGCCGTGCCGCTCGACGGGTACCGCGACAGTTTCGGGAACTGGTGCACCCGGCTCCATGCCCCGGCGGGTCGGTTCACGCTTGGCACCAATGGCGTGGTCCGCGACCCCGGCGTGCCCCCCGCGCCGGTGTTCGAGGCCGCGCAAGAGGCGGTGGAGCGCCTGCCAGCCGAGACGATCCAGTACCTGCTGCCCAGCCGGTATTGCGAGGCGGACCTGCTGTCGAACGATGCCTGGTCGCTCTTTGGCCACATGGCGCCCGGCTACGGGCGGGCGCAGGCCATCTGCGACTACGTCCATAACCACATCATCTTCGACTACAAGCTCGCGCGTCCCACCCGCACCGCGGTCGAGGCGTGGCGCGAGCGCTCGGGGGTCTGCCGCGACTTCGCCCATCTGCTCGTCACCTTCGCCCGCGCGCTCAACATGCCCGCGCGCTATTGCACGGGCTACATTTCGGATATCGGGCTGCCCCCGCCCTATGCGTCGATGGATTTCGCGGCCTGGGTCGAGATCTGGCTGGGCGGGCGCTGGCACACCTTCGACCCGCGCAATAACGCGCCCCGGGTCGGGCGCATCCTGATCGGGCAAGGGCGCGATGCAGCGGACGTGCCGCTGACCCACATCTTCGGACCCGCCACGATGGTGGGATTTCAGGTCTGGACCGAACCCGCGGTCTGACGCGACCGGGGCGGGGCGGGAACCGGGCGGCTGCGGTCCTCGGCCGCGGCACGGAACGCGCGCGGCGACAGGCCCGCATGGGCGGTGAAGACGCGGGTGAAGTAGGCGGGGTCCGAAAACCCGAGCTCGGCCGCCACCTCGCCGATGCGCAGGGTGGTATAGGCGAGTTGGCGGCGCGCCTCTAGCATCACCCGCTCGTGGATCACGGTCGAGGCGGGCTTGCCCGTGACCGCCCGGCAGACCCGGGTCAGATGGGTGGGCGTGACGGCGAGCGCGTCGGCATACCTCTCCACCCCCCAGGTCGTGCGGAACTGCGCCTCGACCAGCCCGGTGAACCGGCGCATCAGGCGCCGCCGCGCGCTTTCCTTGGGGATTTCGCGCGCCTCGGCGGCGCGGGTCGTCCAGACGGCGATCATCATCACCTGCGCGGTCAGCACCGTGGCCCGGGCGGGGCGGCTCTGGCGGTGTTCCTCCGCGATGGTCGAGAAGAGGGCGGTCAGCACCCCGGGCTCGCTCGGACCCGGCACCTTCAGGACCTGGGGCGTCTCGGGCACCGGCAGGGGCAGGGTGGCGGGCACCGTCACCACCCAGCCCGACGTGCCGGGGGTGAACGCAAATCCGTGGACGCACAGGCGGGGCATGAACATCAGCGTGTGCTGTCCGAACCCCTGGGGCACCCCGTCCAGCGTCAGCCGCCCGCCCCCCTTGGTGATCCAGAAGAACTGGTGCAGCGCCGGATGGCTATGGGCGACGAACGACCAGTCATGCAGGCGGCTGCGCACGGCGATGGATTCGCAGTGCAGGACATCCGGGCGCAGGTCCGCCGGGGCAAGATCGCCATAAAGCTCGAAACTCGGGATGCCCATGGCGCCAGCATCGCGCGGATGTTCGATTACTGCAACTCTTTGTGCCGCGGCGCCATTGGTCGGACCGGCCTGCGGTGTATCGTGCGGGCATCATGGAAACGGCAGTCAACATCCCCGCCAGAACCCAGGTCGCGATCATCGGCGGCGGGCCGTCCGGGCTGCTGCTGGCCCATATCCTGAGGCGCGCGGGGATCGAGAGCATGGTGCTCGAACGCCAAAGCCGCGCCCACGTGCTGGCGCGGATCCGCGCGGGGGTGCTGGAACGCGGGACCGTCGCACTCCTGCGCCGCCACGGTCTGGGCGCGCGGATGGATGTCGAGGGGCATGTGCATACCGGCACCACGCTCGCGAGCCAGGTCGGCGAGGTGCGCATCGACTTCGACGTGCTGACCGGCACGTCGGTCATGGTCTGGGGCCAGACCGAGGTGACCCGCGACCTCTACGACGCCTGCGACGCCGTGGGCCAGGTGGTCGTCCATGGGGTGGAGGGGGTCGCGCTGCACGACCTTCACACCGACGCGCCCCACGTAACCTGGACCCGGGGCGGGACTGCCCACCGGCTCAACTGCGCCTATGTCGCGGGCTGCGACGGGTTTCACGGGGTCAGCCGCCGGTCGATCCCGGCCGATGTGCTGACCGAGGTCGAGCGGGTCTATCCGTTCGGCTGGCTCGGCGTTTTGTCCCAGACCCCGCCGGTGGCGGACGAGCTGATCTACGCCAATCATCCCCGGGGCTTCGCGCTCGCCTCCATGCGCAACGCCGCGCTCAGCCGCTACTACATCCAGGTGCCGTCGGACACGCCGGTGGGGGCATGGTCGGACGCGGCGTTCTGGGACGAACTGCGCCGCCGCCTGCCGCCCGCGGCTTCCGAGGCGCTGGTAACCGGGCCGTCGATCGAGAAATCCGTGGCCCCCCTGCGCAGCTTCGTGGCCGAGCCCATGGCCTGGGGGCGGCTCTTTCTCGTGGGCGATGCCGCCCATATCGTCCCGCCGACCGGGGCGAAGGGGCTGAACCTCGCCGTCTCGGATGTCCACTACCTTTCCCACGCCCTGATAGCGGCCCTGGGGGATGGCGAACGTGACTGGCTTGCGCGGTATTCGGCCACGGCGCTCGCGCGGGTGTGGAAGGCGGTGCGGTTTTCCTGGTGGATGACCTCGACCCTCCACGCGTTTCCCGACCAGGGCGCGTTCGGGCAGCGCATCCAGGAGGCGGAGCTGGAGGCGCTGGCAGGCTCGCGCGCTGCCCAGACCGTGCTTGCCGAGAACTACGTGGGCCTGCCCTACTGAGGTGGCGCGACCAGGGTCCAGCCGCGCATGCGCGTGCGAAACCAGGTCCGCTGCCGCTTGGCGTATTGCCGCGTGGCGGTGACGGCTTCGGCAACCGCCGTGTCGAGCGT